>NZ_QVFL01000010.1:148873-149174 GCF_003434225.1 Absiella sp. AM29-15 | reverse complement strand
TATGCATTACTGATACATGTCTATTATATCAGCTTTTTTATGGTTTACAATAGATATTTATAACTTTTTTTAGTTTCCATACACTCTATCATATATTCTAATCATTTATTTTTATACGATCAAGCTTTTCTTTTAAACATGAAATTCAACAACATCATCAATAATTGCTTTATGGAATATTTTCAAAAAATGTAGTTAAATCTTATACATGATAAAATTTTTTATATTATTTATAGGTTATTTTACTTTTTTCCAAAAGTTTTTTAGGATTTTTACTTTTTTTTACGTATATATACTTGTA
>NZ_QVFL01000010.1:0-148863 GCF_003434225.1 Absiella sp. AM29-15 | reverse complement strand
TTTTTAGGATTTTTACTTTTTTTTACGTATATATACTTGTAGGAGGATTACTGAAATGTTTTCTTTGAAGAGAGCGTATGTACTTTATCTTTAGGGTTTTTATGGTGAATCATTTCTTCATAGTCTGTTTGACCAGCATTTGTATCACGTTGATCAAGACACTTCCCGCTATCTTAAGAGAAGTATGCAGATTATATGAATGTAAGCTGAAGTACAAAAAGAAAAAGAAGTAATTAGTTTTTGGGAAGAATGATGAGCTCCTTTTGTACATAAAGAACTCTCATTGATTCAGTCCAACTACAAGATTGAAAAGGAGAAGCATGCAGGCTTCTCCTTTTCTCATGTTTTCTTTGTTTGCGTATGCATTACTGATACATGTCTATTATAACAGCTTTTTTATGGTTTACAATAGGTATTTATAACTTTTTTTAGTTTCTATACACTCTGTCATATATTCTAATCATTCATCTTCATTTTTATACGATTGCGCATTTCTTTTGAACATGTAATACGCACAACTTCATTACTTTCACAAGTATATATTTTATGTTCTTTCAATCCATCGATCACCTTATGAAATAAATCTAATAAATCTTCACGATGATTATAATTTTGATAAGAATGCAAATCAGATTCCCTGACATATAAGCGATTATCTGATACTTCAGTCAAAACAGCTTCGCTTGTTTCTACTTTTACTTTATCTTTCATAGACTCATCGATAATGATATCATAGCGAATAAATCCATCTTCCAATGTGATATTTAAATCTTTATCACTCACATTAAATGTATTCGTTGTGGTGTAATATTCCGGGTTATATAAGTCACAGCCATTTACTTCTTTATAATCTTTGATTTCAAAGAAAATCATCGTAAATCCGATGGCGATACTGGTCATTCCGATAATAAAGGTAATTAAGAAATGTTTCATTATCTTCTTCCCCCTCTCCATAACAGCTGATATAACGCACTCAGGAAAGATGAGGTTAAAATCAATCCGCCAATAACGATAAAGTACGCTCCAAAAATCGTAACACCTTGAATACTTACCACAACCATTGCGCCTAATGCACAACATAATCCAACAATAACACAGATAAATGGTATCATGATCAATAAGAAGAAAATTCTTAAAAATGTTCTAATAATGCCTACACTATGACGATCATCATAATACGTATCGTAATTTCTTTCTCTACGATATGGCTGTTCATTTACATCTTCATATACATCTTCATCTACTTCTTCCTCTTGCGTATAAGGATCATCATCTTCGCTCATTGTTGCTTTTTTTTTACGATAGGAATCCTGATAGCTGCAATCATCTTTTTCATCATAGATACTTGAATTTCTTTGACGATAGGTATTTTTACCATTTGCGAAATCATGCATTGTATCTTTAAAGTCGTCGAATACTGTAGAATCATTTCTACGTGATTTATAACGATTGATACGTTTTTTACATAAATCATAAAGTGCCAGCACAAAGATAACAACATATGCTAAGGAAATCATGAATTTCCATAAACCAGCCAACACATGTCCAATGCCGAAGCCTACAAGATTTCTCAACAGGCTTGCGCCTAATGATGACGCAATTTCAAATGGGATTCTCAAAATAAACAAGAAAATTAATATCATCAAAAATTCAAATATTAATTTAATGACATCATCCGCATCTAAAGATGTAAAACTTGAAACAAAGCGTTTAAATCCATCAAACAACTCATCCATGAAATTATTAAATTTACGATCGAAATCATGATGGTGTACACGATCGGTATTGATTTTATATGCATCCAGAATGTCATCCACCAATTCATCAATGTCACCAAAATCTTCAATTGCCTCCTCTTCTGTTTTACCCTCTTTCATCTTCATTTCAATATGCGTGCGGTATTCATCAATGATATCGCGGCGTTCACGTTCATTAATGACCTGTAGTTTTTTATCTAACAGGTTTAAGAATTCATCTTTCTTCATGCAGATCACTCTCCTTTATGAAATTATTCACAGTTTCATGAAATTCATTCCATTCTCCTAACAGTTCTTTCATTCTCTCTTTACCTGAATACGTAATACGATAGTACTTTCGTGGTGGTCCTTCGCTTGATTCTACTAGATACGTTTCAAAATAGTGTTCATTTGTTAATCGCTTCAGTAATGGATAAATGGTGCCTTCATTGACATTCACGACTTTACTTACTTCTGATACCAATTCATAGCCATACATATCTTTCTTATATACAGAAAGCAGTACGATCATTTCTAATACTCCCTTTTTGAATTGTGTATTCACTGGCTCCACCTCCACTATTATAATAATCCCAGTACCTTGTATTGTCAAGTACTAAAATAAATATAGTACCAATAGAATTATAATAGTCAAAAAAAGAAACCCGAATCGGATTTCTTAATCAAGCATTGCATATCAATTGACAAGCCTTAGTACACATACCAACAACTGTAAGATAAGTTATATAAAACACATTGAATCAACATGATAAACTACGATTGTTTAGCTAATTCTTCTAAAGTCTTTCGATGATCACTTTCAATCGGCACATAATCCTCTATATGTTGACATGGATTTACATTCCACACAATGGGAAACCTTTTTTGCCATGCCACACTTTCACATTGGACAATCCACACACATCTTTTCATTTATTCCTATCATAGAATGACAACCCCAGCACATCATATCATTTTTTCAAATTTACAGGTTTCTGTCGAATAGTCCCTTGCTAACTGTTCTTTCAGTTCCTCATTTCCTGTTTGAGTTACAATATATACAGGGCATTCTGAACATATTAACCCACAATATGCAATTATTTTTTTTATGTCCTTCCCTCCAAAATCAAATTTACCAAGTATGCCTTTTCTGCCTAAGATGTAAAAAAACTTGACTTCATTGTAGTAAAAAACAATGTACATTTCTTTGTCTGTTCCACCTATCCAGAGAGGAATTTTAGGTAAAGTATGACAACCAGATGTAGAAATATAGCCTTGTCACACATCCACTCACGAAATCGATAACTTTCCGTTTATAAATCGCATCAATAAGCAAACATAATAACTGATAAAATGTATTTTTAACATAATCGTTTCTCTTTTTTCATACACCATAAAGGTCCAGCGAACAAGGTAGCTAATCCCAATATGATCATAGGAAACATAAATGTATCCGGTTGTTTATAGGAAGCTAGAACCAGAATGGATGAAATAATGGAAAGTATGATAATACCAATGATACAGGAAGCTTCTTTTTTTAATTTCAATAACATCGTGACTCCCATAATATAGGCAAAAAGCATGATCATCGCAATGGCAATAATGCGTTTGATATCAATCGAAGATGTTCCCTGTGTAATAACCATCTGTGTTACCTCTTGTTCAACATCTGATTGTAGTAGATTAAATACAAATACGATAACACCTATCAAACATATATACATAAAAAATACACCCGTTAGAAATATAATTCCGGACAGAAAAATATTCAATACATAAAACCTTTTTGATACTGGAAATAACTTTAATGATTCATGATTTCGTATGATGGAATCTAAATACATGAAAAACATCAGTAAGCTGAACAAGATACCAACAAAGCCTAACATAGAAGGTAAAAACAACAACAGGATCCAGCCACTTTGAAAGATTCCCCGAAGCTGACAACGAAACAAAGATTTTTGAAAGGCAATGATCTTATGCATGCTTTATACCTCCTCTTTTTTCTATTTGATAAGTTATCCATGGAATACAGATGATAGATATTCCTGCGACGATGATTGCGAAGACATAAACAATCTCATTTTCAAAATGATGAAAGAAAAAATACATACTGATGAAAGAAACAACCATAGCTATAATAACGTACATTTTAGATTCATGATAAATATGGTCCAGGAAAGCTAAACATAAATGTAAGATAACCATGACTGCGAAAAGACCAGTAGTACGATATATTGTTAGACTTGAATCATAGCTGAATATTGATGATAACAATTTAGAAATATCTGCATGAAACAGAAATAAGACAAAATAAATCAATAACGCACCGGCAGCTGCATATATGAAGCATTTCCATAAAGAATATAATCCAGTTGCATAATAATAGTAACAATCCTGCTTTTTTGAACAAGGCAATAGCGTTATAACCTGTTTGTTTTTACTATATCTTTCAGACTGTATGTTAGAGATAAACATCGTGATCAGAAACATGTTTATAGGTGAAAATACAAACATCATCATTAAGCTCAATAAATAAACTATATATCTTGTAATCTT
The DNA here is from genome assembly GCF_003434225.1 of Absiella sp. AM29-15. NCBI lineage: Bacteria > Bacillati > Bacillota > Erysipelotrichia > Erysipelotrichales > Erysipelotrichaceae > Amedibacterium > Absiella sp. AM29-15. The sequence continues at coordinate 144,568 of NZ_QVFL01000010.1, read as the reverse complement.
TGTATCCGTAACTTGCAAAGCGGCATAAATTTTTTGATAAGCCATAAAATTTTTCATCATTGCCACCTACTTTTGTTCACAACAATAATACATTATTGTTTCTAAATCAGCTCTTTGATAACGATATCCTTCTAATTGACACTCATCCAAAACATGGCATAGTGCCTGATATTCATCACCTAGTTTCCTTACATGAATAATGATTTCTTTAGGAAGTTTTGTTAGTTCTTCTTTAGACGCAAATACTTCAAAATAGCCATCCTGTAAATGAACCATATCATCTTTTAAAACGATATTTCCATGATCGATCAGTGTAACATAATCTGCGATTTTTTCTAAATCACTTAACAGGTGTGAACTGATCAAAATAGAGTGTGTTTCATCAATCATGAATTCACTTAATAATTCAATGATTTCTCTTCTTGTAATGGGATCAAGATTTGCCATTGGCTCATCTAAAATCAATAATACCGGTTTACGACAGATTGCCAGATATAATTGTAAAAGTTTATTTTGACCAAGTGATAATTGTGATAATTTACTTTTTAAAGTGATATCACTTTTTTCACACAGAGATTCAAATTGCTGTTCATCAAATTCTGAATAAAAATCACAATAGATCTTTCGTAATGTCTTTACTTTCGTATTGAGCGAAAAATCAAAATCAGTTCCTACATATGCAATATCACGGCATACTTCTTCATGATCCTTCTCTAAAGAACGTCCATGAAATAATACGATACCTTTTCGATCCAATAAGTTTAAAACGGATTTGATAAAGGTTGTTTTTCCTGCACCATTTCTTCCAATTAATCCCATCACACTGCCCTGTGGGATATCTAAAGTAATATTATTTAACGTGAAATTATGTAATTCCACCTGTAAGTCTTCTACATGTAATGCATCCATCATTCTTCCTCCTTGCATTCTTCTATTAAGGCAAGCATGCGTGTTTCACTAATGGCATGTTCCTTACAAAATCTACGCAGCTCTTTTATTTGCTCCTTAAGCTGTTGTTCATACAATTTTATTACTTCCTCTTGATTGATTTCTTTCACAAAACAGCCTTTCCCCTGTCGATTGAATATCAACCCTTCTTTTTCCAATTCTTCATATGCCCGTTTTACGGTAATTACGCCGACTTTACACTGAGAAGCCAGCACACGAATCGAGGGCAACATACTTCCAGGTTCTATTTCGCCTTTTAATATAGCTTCTTTAATCTGTTCACGAATTTGTTCATAAATTGGCAATGAAGAGTAATTGGATATCAATATTTTCATGTTGTCACCACTCTTTCTACTGTGATTATACAATAGATACAGTTGTTATGCAATAGATACAGTAAAAAAAAGAAGCACTTATTTATTTGTGCTTCCAAATCCACCATTACGTTTTTCACTCACTTCATCATCCTCGCAGATACCAAAAGGCAGGAAAATACCCTGTACCAATGCTTCATTTGCTTCTATTTGAAGTGTTTTTCCTTCCTTGCTATCATTGGTCAGTTTCACAAAAATATGCCCTTCATTATCAGAATAAAAATAATCTTCATCAATGATGCCAACCGTATTATTAAACTGTAAACGATATTTAAAGCCTAAAGAACTTCTTGGAAATAACTGTAGTACCCATCCTTCACACATTTGTGCTCGTATACCAGTCGGAAGTTTGATGGTTTCCTGTGGTTTCAATGTAAAGGAAATAGGTGAATAAAAATCATATCCAGCACTTCCCTTTGTAGCTCTTTTGGGTAATTGAATCCCATCATAAATGGTTTTTATTTCATGCTCATCAAAGATACCTTTACAATCTTTTTCAAATTGTTCATAACTCACTTTATAAAATTTTGCGATTTTTTGCATTCTAAACTCCTTACTTTTTACTTTTATTAATTGCTATTTTCTAATGTTTCTATGTTTTTTGTTTTATCTGTATACACAAGTCCATTCATACGAATATTTCGTAAAATTAGAATTGTCTTTTGGAAGCTTCAGCATATCTCACCATCCTTATGTGTTTTATTATATCATAAATATAGCTAAGAAATCAGGCAACTCACATGTTTAGGAAAGCTGATAATTGTTATATTTAATAAAATAAAACCGTACCTTAAAAACGATACGGTTTAAAACATATGTAAAGATGTTACTATTTTAAATCTTCTCCATTGGTTTTAATCACTTTTTGATACCAGTAGAAGGAATCTTTTTTATAACGTTTTAAATCTTTGATATCTTCATCATCACGATTGACATATATGAAACCATAACGTTTTGCAAATCCTTGATGTGTGGAAATCAAATCTATCGCAGACCATGGGCAATAACCAAACAGTTTGACACCATCACTGATTGCAAGCTGCATTTGTTCAATGTGCTGACGTAAATAATTGATACGATAGTCATCGTGGATACTGCCATCTTCCTCTAATTGATCATAAGCTCCTAAGCCGTTTTCTGTGATAATGATGGGCAAACGATAACGGGAATATACTTCACGAAGGGTATTTCTAAATCCAACAGGATCAATCTGCCAGCCAAAGTCCGTATGTGGCAAATATGGATTATCCACACCTTTATATACACCAGCTTCTCCTACAGCAACCTGTTGATCTCCTGTAGTTTCACTGCTGGATTCATCTTTATCACATGCAGATACTGCCTGTGTACAATAATAGTTAAATGCAATGAAATCAGGTTTTCCTTCTTTCATGATCTCCATATCGCCTGCTTTAATTTCAGGCAGGATATCTTTTTCACGCATATAACTCCATACTGTCGCATTGTATTCTCCATATACTGCCATATCTAAATACAACCAGTTTCTAATTGCAGAGAACGTATCAGCTGCTAAAATATCTTCCGGTTTACAACTGCTTGGATAAATCGCTGAAATATTTGGTGCTGGACCTATTTTTGCATTTGGGCACATTTCATGACACAGTTTCATTGCTTTTGCTTGTGCCAGCAACATGTGATGATTATCCTGCATCAGCTGTTTTTGTGTTGTTGTGCCAGTACCAATTGCTGCGCCATGTAAAATCATCATATTTTGTTCATTGATCGTTAACCAGTATTTTACACGATCCCCATAGTTTTCAAACATCAGTTTACTAAACTCCACAAAGGCATCGATTGTTTCCGGATTACTCCAGCCGCCTTTTTTATCTAATGCTGCTGGTAAATCAAAGTGATACATTGTCACAAATGGTTCAATGCCATTGGCAATACATGTATCAATCACGTTGTTATAGAAATCAATTCCCTTTTGATTTACTTCGCCAGTCCCATTTGGCAGTAAACGTGTCCATGCGATAGAGAAACGAAATGTTTTTAATCCCATTTCTGCCATCATTTCAATATCTTCTTTATAATGATGATAAAAGTCACTTGCGACTTTGAAATCCGCTGTGCCAGGAATCACCTCTTTGACATCCTGTACACTGCATCCTTTTCCATCTTCTAATGCTGCCCCTTCTACCTGATAGGCGCTTGTACTTGCTCCCCATAAAAAATCTTTTGGGAATGAAACTAATTTAGAATATTCCATCTGCTTCACCATAACCTTTCCTTTTTCTTACAGTGATTATTTTACCATGCTTCTTTTCTTTATGGTTTTCACAGATATGAAACTTTCGTACATTTTGTCTGTCATATACAAAAAGGGCAAACTTTGCCCTTTTCTTATCGTTCTTCACCATTGCTTTCTATAACTTTTTTATACCAGTAGAAAGAGTCTTTTTTCTTTCTTTCCATGGTACCTGTGCCATCATCATGTTTGTCTACATAGATGAAGCCATAACGCTTACGCATTTCTCCTGTACCTGCAGATACCAAATCAATACATCCCCAAGTTGTATAGCCAATTAAATCCACACCATTACAAATCGCTTTATCCATTGCCTGGATGTGTTCACGATAGTAATCTAAACGATATGGGTCATGAATACTTCCATCTTCTTCTACTTCATCAAATGCACCCAAGCCATTTTCTACGACCATCATTGGGATTTCATAGCGATCATATACCATTTCCAGATAATATTGTAGACCAGTTGGATCAAATGCCCATCCCCAGTCAGAATATTTCAGATATTCATTACGCGCACCAGCTGTAAAGTTGCCGCTTACCTGATCTTTTACTTGATGGGTCGTCACAAGGGATGACATATAATAAGAGAAGGTATACATATCCACAACACCTTCTTTTAAATCCTGAAGATCCTGTTTTGTGATATCCAGTTCCACATGGTGTTCTTTCCATAAACGTTTTGCGTAGGTTGGATATTTACCAAAACACTGCACATCGCCACAATAGAAGATATTCTTTTCCCAATTATGACGATTTAAAAGGATATCTGCTGGATCACATGTTGCTGGATAGAATGTGATACCACAAATCATACACCCGATTTTATTCTCAGGGTCAATGTCATGTCCGATTTTTACTGCACGTGCACTTGCGACAAACTGATAATGTAACTGCTGGTAAGCTTTCTGATATTGTGTATCATCACCTTTATTTCCAAACAGATCCAGCATCATTACCGTATTATTGATTTCATTGAAAGTCAGCCAGTATTTTACTAGCCCTTTGTATTCATTGAAGCATGTCTTTGCGAAACGTTCATAGAAGGTGATCAATTGACGATTGTTCCATCCACCATAGTGTTCTTCCAAATAAAGTGGTGTATCAAAATGCCAGATAGTCACTAATGGTTCTATGTTATATTTTTTCAGCTCCAAAAAAACGTTGCGATAAAATTCTACCCCTTTTGGATTTGGAGTTTCTTCATCCCCGTTTGGATATAAACGACTCCATGAAATAGACATACGGAATACTTTAAATCCCATTTCCGCAAATAAAGCGATATCTTCTTTATAATGATGATAGAAATCAATACCATCATGATTTGGGTATAAATAATCATCTAATACTGCATAGTGTGCACCTTCTGGCAATTCAAAATTACGATCAGCCACTGCATGTCCATTTCCATCTTTATCCACATAAGTGATTTTTCTTGGTTCTTTTACAGAGCCGCCGGTTGTGACATCAGTTTTAGCAGGTCCTCTGCCATCTACATTCCATGCTCCTTCACATTGGTTGGCTGCTGTAGCGCCTCCCCATAAAAAGCCTTTTGGAAAACTCATAATCTATATCCTCCTGATTTTCTTATTATAATTCTTCTCCGTTACTTTCGATTACTTTTTTATACCATGCAAAAGATTTCTTCTTTTTACGTGAGTAATCTCCAGTACCATCATCATATTTTTCTACATAGATAAAGCCATAGCGTTTTGCCATTTCTCCTGTGGATGCACTGACCAAATCGATACAGCCCCATGGTGTATAACCCATTAAATCCACGCCATCTTCTACTGCTTCTTTCATCTGTTCAATGTGCTGACGCAGGTAGTCGATACGATAATCATCCTGAATGCTTCCATCAGCTTCTTTTTTATCATAAGCACCTAGACCATTTTCTACAACCATCAAAGGGATCTGATAACGATCATAGATTTCGTTTAAAGAATAACGCAATCCTTTTGGATCAATCTGCCATCCCCAGTCGCTGGCTTTCAGATATGGATTATTCGCACCACCTAATAAGTTGCCATCGCCATTTTCTTTACTTTCATCTGCACTGTGACATACAGACATGTAATAAGAGAAGCTGTAGAAATCAACACAACCTTCTTTCAAAATTGTTTTATCTTCTGGTTCCATATTGATTTCGATATCATTTTCCTTAAAGAAACGTTTCATATAAGATGGATAATATCCTCTTACCTGTACATCTCCACAGAACCAGTTCATGATGTGATTTTTTTGTTGGGTCAATACTACATCATCCGGGTTACATGTTAATGGATAGCTTGTCGCAAAGATCTGCATACATCCAATTTTATAGTTTTCATCAATTTCGTGTGCCATCTTTACAGCCAGTGCACTTGCGACAAATTGATGATGTAAGGCTTGGAAACGCTGTTTGGGATTATCTACCTGATGCATAAAATCTGTTGTGCCTTCATTTAAGATTCCCTGTGATAAGAATGCGCCAAAATTACCAGTTGCGCCATTGATTTCATTAAATGTCAGCCAGTATTTTACTTTTCCTTTGTAACGTGTAAATATCGTTTTACAGTATTTTGTGAAGATATCGATCATTTCTCTGCTTGCCCAGCCATTATATTTCTGTGTTAATGCGAATGGCACTTCATAGTGAGAAATCGTGATCAATGGTTCTATGTTATATTTTAAACATTCATCAATGACATTGTCATAAAACTGTAAACCTTTTTCATTTGGTGTTTCTTCTTCTCCGGTAGGAAAGATTCTTGTCCATGCGATAGAAAAACGGAATACTTTAAACCCCATTTCTGCGAATAAGGCGATATCTTCTTTATAATGGTGATAGAAGTCAATTGCTTCATGACTTGGATAGAAGGTTCCTTCTTCTAAAACAGGTGTAATTCTTTTTGCCTGTTTATAGCTTCCTCCTGTACAAATATCTGCGCATGAAATACCTTTTCCATCTACATTCCATGCTCCTTCACATTGGTTGGCGGCAGTTGCACCACCCCATAAAAAATCTTTTTTAAATGGCATATGTTGCCCTCCTTTTTCTTCATTTATTATGGTAACACATATCTTTTTATATGATTTTTCAAAGATATGAAACTTTCATACATTCATCTTTATTTGAAGAAAGGAAAGAAACTTATGTCCTTTCCTTTCGTTTATTTTATAGTAATACCGTGATCAATGGATCGTTCGCTTTTACGCTTGCTTCTTGTGTTTCTACGATATCTAAATAATCATTGGTATTGGTAATAATGATAGGTGTATCTACACAATAGCCTTCTTTTTCAATAGCAGCTTTATCAAATGAAACAAGCAGCTGGCCTTTTGTCACTTTATCGCCCTGTTTTACATGTGCTTCAAAGTGTTTGCCTTCTAATTGTACGGTATCTAAACCAATGTGAATCAATACTTCACATCCATTGTCACTAACTAGTCCAATCGCATGTTTGGTTGGGAACAATGTCATAATTGTGCCATCAAATGGCGCAACAACTTTGCCGTTTGCTGGTTCAATGGCGATACCTTTTCCTAAAGCACCACCTGCGAAAGCAGCATCTTTTACTTCAGATAAAGGTTTCACTTTTCCTTCGATTGGTGAAACGATAACTTCTTTTGATACTTTTACTGGATTTTTTGTTTCTACAGTCACAGGCTTCATGTCTTCTGATTTATCTTTCCAGAAGAAGAATGTCAATACAAAACCAATGATCATAGAAACAGCGATACATGCAAAGCTTGCGTACATACCACTGGCATCCCCTGTTGGTGAGATGTAGTTTACAACACCAAAGATACCTAAACCACCCATGGTATAACCTTTACCATTTAATAATGCGAATAATGCACCACCAGCACTACCACCGATCATTGAGAATATAAATGGTGTTTTTTCAGGTAAAGAGAAACCATAGATTGCAGGTTCTGTTACACCACATACACCGGATACGATAGCAGGAATTGCAAGTGCTTTTTTCTTTGCATCACGTAATTTAAAGAACATAGCAGCAATTACAGCAGTCTGTGCAAATGAGCATCCAAAGCTTCCTACTAAGATTGTATCAAATCCTGCCGTTGTCATATTGATCATAGCGATTGGAATCAATGCCCAGTGTAATCCAAAGATAACAAGTGCCTGCCAGAAGAAACCAACCACAGCACCTGTTAATACTGGAGAGAATGCATATAGATTAGAGAATCCACTTGATAATAAGTTTGTAGCTAATGAAACAATTGGTCCAATGATTAAGAAACCAACTGGTAAGCTGATCAGCAATACAAATAAAGGAACAAAGAATCCTTGTAGTATTTCAGGAATGAATTTCTTGCCAAGTTTCTGTAAGTAACCAGCAAAAGCAACAACAACCAATACTGGCACAACAGAAGATGTATAGTTACCTGCAACAAATGGAATACCAATAAAAGTTGTAAAGTAATCTCCTAACAGTGGTAAAGAACCAAGTGCTTCTCCAGCTGCAGCCAATGCATCTTTTTGAATCGTTGGATAACATAATGCAGCACCAATGACCATACCTGTGATTGGGTTTAATTTAAATTTCTTCGCTGCAGTATATCCTAATAATACTGGCATGAAATAGAATACGGCATCACCAATGGCATTTAATACCATATAAGTACCACTTGTACTATAGCTTGCGCCCATCAGGAATACTAGTAATGCGTTTAACCCTTTGACAATACCAGCAGCACACATTGGGCCTAAGATTGGCTGGAAACATCCACTGATGATATCAATCAGTTTATTGAATACTCCTTTTGGTGCATCTTCTTCAGATGCAGGAGCATCTCCTCCAATACCAGCAACTTCACATACATCTGCGTATACATTTGGTACGTGATTTCCAATAACAACCTGATACTGACCTGCAGAATGCATAACTGTTACGACACCATCCATATTTTTCAAAATGTCATCATTTGCTTTTGATTCATCCTTCAGTTTAAAACGTAAGCGTGTGATACAGTGTGTTAATCCATTGATATTTTCTTTTCCTCCGACATTCTTAATGATGTCCTTTGCTAATTGTTCATATTTTCCCATGTTTATGTCCTCCATTTCTTTTCGTTTTCATTCGAAACATGAAGGTTTGGCCAACTTAATGTCACCATCCAGTTACATATGAAATATTTGAATATTGCTTGTCGTTTGCTCCTTATACTTGTAAAATGTCCCTCCTTTTCTTTTTGATCTATAGCCAATCAGTTGATCTGATGAACTACCCACAGTTCTTATTTGTGACTCTTGCGATATGAATGGTCAGATACAGCATTTCTTCATCACTTAGAAGATAGTCATACTGTTCTACCAAGAACTTTTTGATAACTTTGACACATTCATAAGCATTTTTATATTTCATTTTGATGATATCCAATAAATCATCTTCACTTTCTTCCTGATAGGTTTTCTTTGTCACAAGACGCTGTGCAAAGAATTTCAGGTGTGTTACAAAGCGATAATAATATACAGAATCTTCATCATATTCCATGTTGAAGTAATATTTTACGATATTGGATAATTCCTGCATCACTTTCGTGATGGTGTACATATCTTCTACTTTATCAGGATTTTCTTCCATCTGTGCATTCACAAAGTGTAAGGCAATAAATCCTGCTTCATCTTCTGGCAGTATAATTTTTGTACGCTGCGCAATCATTTCTACCGCTTTTTGACCGATGTAAAATTCATCTTTATAAAATCGTTTAATATCCCATAGCAATGCATTTTTTACAACGATACCTTCACTGAAGCGCTTTACGGACATGAAGATATGATCTGCTAAAGAGATATAAATGGAATCATTGATTTTCTTTCCAATATGTGTTTTTGCATAGGTGATAATATCTTCCACCAACAAAATATATTCTAGTGGTATATTTGCGACTATCTCTTGAAATTTATTGTTTGTATCAGGGTTGCTCATTGTGAACACCTTGTCAATCTGGGCTGGATCGATTTCATCTCCACACTTTTTCTTAAAGGCAAGACCTCTTCCCATAACAACCTGTTCTTTTTCCTGTTCATCTAACACAACGACAACATTGTTATTTAAAATCTTATGTATTTGCATGGTCTGACCCCTTTCTGAACACATAAAAAACCTATCTACATCAACCACTATCACATACATTCTGCATATTCTATTGGCTCTTGTGTAAATAGGTTTAGCTTGTACTTAAACAATCACTATCCATCGATTACGGTAATATCATACAGGATGGTTTTTGTTTTGTCAACGCTTTCAGCTAAATTTTTTTTAATTTTTTTATGCCCATTTTAGTAATATCTTTTTTCTACACGGGTACCAAATGGCATCAAAGCCAGCGTGGCATATTTGAAATGCTGCAGACCAAATGGTATGCCAATGATCGTGATACATAAAGCAGCACCAGTGATCACTTCTGCGATAGCAAGCCATATTCCACTGATCAACAGCCATAAAATATTCATTAAAAAGCTGATTGCCCCCATGGAAGAAGGCACTATCTGCTTTTTAAATGGCCATAATAATAAACCGGCAATTTTAAAGCATTGCACCCCTATTGGCAGCCCAATAATGGTAATGGACCATAAACAGCCGGCAATAAACCAGCCAAAAGCCATTTCCAGACCACCAAATATTACCCATAATATATTTCCAATTGTTGACACAACATCACTCCTATTCTATATTCCATGCTCTTTGTGTATATTCTTGTTCATATTGACTATTGTATAATTCATAATAATAGCCATGTAATGCTAATAATTCCTTATGTGTTCCCTGCTCCATGATTTTTCCATGGCGCATAACCAGAATTTGATCAGCATCTACGATTGTACTTAAACGATGTGCTACGACAAAGCTGGTACGATCATGCAGCAGAGTTTTCATCGCATGCTGGATGGCTTTTTCACTTTCTGTATCGATGGAACTGGTTGCTTCATCAAGGATAACGATACTAGGATCGACAATCAATGCTCTCGCAAAGGAAATCAACTGTTTTTGTCCGGTAGATAAACGATCTCCACCTTCTCCTACATTGGTATCATAGCCCTGTGGTAATGCCATAATGAATTCATGTGCCTGAATCGCTTTGGCAACATGAATGACTTCTTCCAGTGTTGCCTCTGGTTTTCCATAACGGATATTATCTAAAATACTGCCACTGAACAGATTTGGCGATTGTAAAACATAGCCGATATTAGAATGCAGCCAGCCAACACTCCGCTTTTGAATATCTTTTCCATCCATTATAATTTTACCACTCTTTGGTTCATAGAAACGACATAACAGATTCACAATGGTGCTTTTGCCTGAGCCTGTTTCACCCACTAGTGCAATCATCTGTCCCTTTTTTACTTCCAGACAGAAATCCGTTAATACCATTTCTTTCTCATTATAGTAAAAATCCACATGGTCGAATGCCACATCGCCATATAATGGCTCATAGTTTTCTTTTTTAGGTTGTAACAGTGTACCGTACTGCTTGATCACATCTTCTCGATCAACGATATCCACTTCTTCTTCCAATAAAGAAACCACACGTTCTGCACTGGCACTTGCCATTTGTATTTCTGCTAAGATACGTGCAATCTGTTTCAATGGATCAAAGAATAAATTAGCATAATTGATAAACATAGCAAGGGTACCAAACTGTATGGTTTTCATTAATACCTGATTGCCACCGATAAATAATAAAGAGGCAATCGCAATCGCAGATAACAGATATACGATTGGCTGAAAGATTGCATTAAAGCGTACTGCTCGTATAGAGTAGTGCTGCATATCTTTTGTTTTTTCTTGGAATTCTTCAAAGTTTTCTTTTTCAATACCTAGTGTTTTGGTCGTGACTGCCCCATTGATTCCTTCCGCAAATGCTGCTGTAATCTTACTGTTTGCTTTACGGCTTTTTCGTTGTGCAGATAAGATTCTTCTTTGGAAAAATAAAGACACAAACCACAGAACTGGTACGATAATTAAAATACACAGCGCCATTTTCCAATTGATGAAGAGCATAACGATACTGATACCGATCATGACAATGATGCCCCATACAAGATCGACCATGCTCCATGCTAAGATTTCCGCAAGTCTTGCCGTATCAGAAGTAATTCTTGCCATCAGCCAGCCATTGGCTGTACGATCGAAATACGCATACGTGAGCACTTGAAGCTTCTCAAAGCATTTCTTTCTTAGATTCTTGCCAAAATCACTTTCAATACGTGCGGCTAAGCGAAAGAAGCCATATACAAGAATACATTGTGTCATGATCAGTATAGCATAACATATCGCAAATACTGGCAAAGAATCCGCTTTTGTCTGTTCTACTACATATGTATCAATCGCAAATCGATTAAACAGGGGTAAAATGATATCGGTGAAAGCCAAAAAAACATTTAAAATCAAATTCCATATCACAATTTTTTTATGTTCCCATAACAGGAGCAATACTTTTTTCCAGACGGATACATCATAAATATCACTCTCAAATTCCTGTTCTTCCATCCTGTATCCCCCCTTCCTGTTGAATATGGTAAATTCTTTGGTATAAACCTTCCTGATGCAATAATTCTTCATGTGTACCAATTTGAGAAATACAGCCATCCTGTAAGACAATGATCATATCTGCTTTACTCGCAGATGATATACGATGGGTAATCATCAACATGGTCATATCATGGTCTAAAGATGATAAGGCATGTTGAATCATCTGGTCAGTTTTGGTATCTAATGCACTTAAAGAATCATCAAAGATGATAATTGGGCTTTTAGAAAGCAATGTTCTTGCGATAGCAACACGCTGTTTCTGTCCACCTGATAATGTAACACCTTTTTCTCCAACTGCTGTATCATAGCCTTTGTCAAATGACAGGATGGTATCATGAATACTGGCCATTTGAGCTACTTGTTCGATATCTGTTTTCTGGGCGTGGATATCCGCAAGATGGATATTCTCATAAATCGTTTTTGAGAAAAGAAAAGGTTCCTGTAAAACAATCTGGACATGTTTTCTTAACCATTGTTTTGCGATATCACGTAGTTCTACGCCATCGATTTGAATACTGCCTGATGGATAATCATAAATACCGGTCAATAGATGCACCAGTGAGCTTTTGCCACTGCCTGTTGGTCCCATAATCGCAACCTTTGTGCCGGCTGGTATATGAAAGCTGATATCCTTCAACACCATTCTTGGATCATCCGCATATCGGAAATTGACATGATCAAATACGATATCGCCCTTGATTTCAGGACATAATCCTTTTTCCAGTTCTTCACATGGCTCTTCTAATACTTCCTTGATACGTTTGATGGATACACTGACCTTTCCCATATCGGCTAAGATTCTTCCAAGCTGTCTAATCGGCCAGATAATCATAGACTCATACATTAGAAATATAAAGAATGTTCCAGTCGTAAGCTCTCCTTCAAGTGCCATATAGACACCGGATATCATCATGATCAAATATTGACACAAACCTAAAAAATCCGTACCACTCCAAAAGATTCCTAAAGCATGCATCAAGTCAAAATACTTCTTGCGGTATGCTTCATTAAATGTTTCAAATTTTTCTATTTCTTTTTCTTCCTGATGAAAAGCTTTTACAACACGCATCGCATTTAAGTTTTCCTGTAAGACACTTGTCATACTGCTTTCTGCCAAATCACATTCCAAAAAGATTTTTTTTGCTTTGCGAAAGAAAATAAAGGATGCCAACATGATAAATGGTAGTAAACAAATCGAAATAATCGTTAGTTTTACATTTCTTGAAAACAAGATACTAATAGCGATTGCCACAATCATGACTGCATAGATCATTTCTGATAACTGTGTTGCTAAAAATCTTCGTATCGTTTCAATATCGGATGTACTTCTTTGAATCAAATCGCCACTGTCTTTTTGTTTATGGTAATGAAAGCTCAGCTTTTGTAAATGGTCATACATATGATTTCTTACATGTAATGCAAAACTTTCAGAAAAGTATCCTCCATTCATGCTTCGCTTATAAATAGCAATGCCAATACATACATAACAAAATAAAATCATCAGACTGCCTATCCATAAGTGTTCTTGCAGATAGCTGATTCCACCCATAGCATCTACAATCTGTTGTAAAAATGCATTTTCAAATGGTATCCCGGATATGATATTATCCTGCATATAAGAAATAATCAATGGCGCTACAAGTGTAAAGAATGCATAAATACCAACATGGAAAATAATCATAACGCCTTTTCTTTGGTATGGCTTTGCGTACTCCCATATAAATTTTATATTTTTCATCTACTCCCTCCTTCTTGATACAAAAAAATAGGCAATAAGTGCCTATCGTTAACGTTTTATCTGTTGTATGCTAATTGACCTTGATGTCATGTTCAGCAGCATAAGCCAATAATGCCTTAGATATTTGATCTGGACATGATGTTGGTTTTATACCGCAGCGTACCCCTTCAAACGCAGAAATAACTTCACTTATTTTTTTATCTGTAATAATTCTGGATATCCCCAAAAGATTGCCTGCACATCCGCCAACGATTTTTACGCTGCGAATAATGTCGCCTTCCATTTCAAAACGCATTTCCTGTGAACAAACTCCTTTTGGTCTATATACAAATGTTTCCATTGTTTATCCTCCTTTTATACTTTCCCTATGAATTCTTTTCAAAACCTGTGATGCGATAAATGCAATCAATAATCCTGTAGGTATACCTGCCAGTATCAATAAAGGCAGTATCGCCTGCATAAAGAATTGTGCATAAATAAAGGTAACCGCAATTACCTGTCCGATTGCATGAAACACACTTCCAGCCACACTCACACCAAAGATGCTCATCGGACTTTTTTTATAAGCGATAATACATGCAAGACTGCTTAAGATTACACCACATAAGCTTAACCAAAAACCAGTGCCAAACAATACTCCACGAAGAAGTGAGGCAAATACAACTCGCATAAGATTAACTTCCAGCATGACGCGTGCACCATATAGATACAACGCAATTAATCCTACAATATTTGCTAGTCCCAGTTTAAAACCAGGAATCGGTACAGGAACAGGAATCATCGATTCTACCATATGAAACACGATCGACAACGCAATCAGCATGGTTATGGTTGTCATACGTTTTGTATCATTTCTCATTGTATCACCGTATCCACATCATCACTTGATGTATCACTTGTTTCTATGACCACAACAATATTGTTTGGCAGACAGACGATTGGCATATTCGCATCCGATACCCAACCCTGAACAGAACACAAATGATAAGGACTGTTTTCCTTTTCTACACGTACCTTTTCATCTTTTACTTCGATATGCACAGGACCAAGACTTCCCTGTACCTCATAGTCTTTATCCACTTTCATATCAATACGAAGTACTTCTTCATTTTTATAGCTGACAACAGCTGTTTTTGCTTTCCCTTTGTTTTGATAAGCATTCCACAATGAAGGGATATATAATAAGCATACAACGATCAATACGATTCCAATAAATATTTTATCTGCTTTATTCATATAGCCTCCATTACTGTTCTATTATACCTGTAAAGCAACGCATTTTCAACAAAAAAACAAATCTTGCGATTTGTTTTACTTGGCATTTTTCTCTGCTTCTTTTACTGCTTTTAAAAATCCATCAATGCGTATCGTACAACCGCTTGTGACATCGTTATTTTCCGCTTTGCCTTCTTTGTTTAATTTAATACTGTCAACACCCTTTTTCTCAATATACTTTTCAAGAAAATCAATTTGTTCATACCATTCTTTCCCAATTTTACTTGCCTGTTTCATTTGATAATCATTTCCTAATGCTTTTTTACTCTTATCCTTGCCCTGCGCAGTTTCATCAATTTCTACTTCTTCAAGATCACCATTTTTCAATTTGACTTTTGCGGTTGTCACTTCGCCTTTATCATTGGTATAGGTTGCTTTGCCTTCTTTGATATCTGCTTTGGAATTGCTGCTGCATCCCGCAAACATCAAGGCACATAATGTTAAACATATTACTTTTTTCATATCATAGACCTCCATACCCCTAGTATGGTTCTATAAATTGGTTCATATACAAAAAAGACCAATCCTTTGATTGGCCATTTTCTTATTATTTTGCGCTGTCGCTAGCTGCTTTTACAGTATCCATGATACGTTTGATATTGATTGTACAACCAGTTCTTACATCTTCATTCTTTGGATATCCTTTTTCGTCTAATTCAACTTTATCGATACCATTTTTTACGATGTAATCTTCAAGATTCTTAATCTGTTCGTCCCATTCTTGACCAAGCTTAGATGGATCAGATGCAGTACCAGCTTTCATACCATACTTTTCACCTAATTGTTTCTTTGTGCTGCCTTCATAAGTTTCATCGATAGATACACTCTTTACATCATCACCCTGTTTTGTGATTTCTACAGTAATTGTATTACCTTTATCATCTTTGTCAGATGTAGCAGTACCTTTTGTTTCTGGTGCATTGTTTGATGAACCACATGCTGCTAGTAAGAATGCAACTGCAAGAACACTTAATTTTTTCAACATAATATTCTCCTCCATTTTTATTGTAAACTTTCCTATTTACGTAATTTATCATAACAGAACATATTCACTTTCGTCAATATGTTTACACCCATATCTATAGTTAATTTTTTATCAGAAAATCATAACGGCAGAAACTGCCCGTTTCCAGCCACATATTCTGGCATTTCTGGAAACTTCATCCATTTGCGGATCAAATTTACCACCGATTTGAAACTGCTTTCTAATTTCATCCTGATCCTTCCAATATCCTACCGCAAGACCTGCAAGATAAGCAGCACCAAGTGCAGTTGTTTCACTGATGAGTGAGCGTACTACCTGGGTATGTAAGATATCACTTTGAAATTGTAAAAGGAAATTATTGCGACTAGCACCTCCATCCACTTGTAATCTAGTAAGTGGTAGGCCACTATCTTCCCGCATTGCCTCTATGACATCGGCTGTTTGATAAGCTAATGATTCCAGGGTAGCACGTATGATATGTTCCTGGCTGGTTCCTCTGCTTAATCCAAAAATTGCCCCTTTGACCTGTGGTTTCCAATAGGGAGCGCCAAGTCCTGTAAAACTAGGCACCACATAAACTCCGCCACAATCCTGTACAGAAGTAGCCCGCTGTTCACTTTCACTGCTGTTTTGTATAATTTTTAATCCATCTCGCAGCCATTGAATAGCTGCACCTGCCACAAACACACTGCCTTCCAACACATAATCTACTTCCCCATGAATCCGCCATCCTACACATGTCACAAGTCCATGACTGGAATGAATGATACGATCTTTTGTGTTCATCAATAAGAAACAGCCTGTACCATATGTATTTTTCACGCTGCCTGCGTCAAAACATGTCTGTCCAAATAAAGCTGCCTGTTGATCACCTACCAAAGATGCGATAGGAATAGGTGTATCAAACAAGCCTTTACATACCCCATAAACCATAGAACTGTCTACGATTTGTGGCAGCATACAACGTGGAATATTCCAAAGCTTCAATAAATCTTCATCATATTCCAATGTATGAATATTCATCAACATCGTACGAGATGCATTGGATACATCACTCATATGTTTTTCACCCTTGGTTAATTTCCATAACAGCCAGGTATCCATTGTCCCAAACAGCAGCTCGCCTTTTTCTGCACGCTGTTGTGCCCCTTCTACATGATCTAAGATCCAGCGGATTTTACTAGCAGAAAAATATGGGTCCAGCAATAAGCCGGTTTTTTCCTTTATCATATCCTCTAAGCCTTCATCCTTGAACTTTTCACAATAAGCATCGCTTTGACGGGATTGCCATACAATCGCAAAATAAATAGGAATTCCGGTTTCTTTATCCCAGACAACACTTGTTTCTCTTTGATTGGTGATACCGATAGCCGCAATCTGTTGTTCCCGAATACCGCTTTTCGCAAGCACTTCAAACATAACACCAACCGTACTTGCCCAGATATCATTGGCATTTTGTTCCACCCATCCTGGATGTGGATAGAAATTTTCTAATTCTTTTTGTGCTACAGAAATGATATTGCTTTCTGAATCAAACAGGATTGCTCTTGTGCTTGTTGTTCCCTGATCGATTGCCATAATATATTGATCCATGATATAATCCTCCAACGTTATTTATGGCTTCATTATAACATCCTTTGAAAGCGTTTTCTATAGATATTTATTGCAAACTGTCTATCAAAAAAAGATTATCTAAATCAGATAATCTTTATGTATTAAATACTTTCGTTTCTTATCGTTTCTACGATATTATCTTTTCTAATTTTTGCAATCGCATACCACATAGCAATCATCAACATGAAGAATACACCCAAAATGATAAACAGGATATTGCGCCATGATACATGAAACGCAAAACTTAGACTTTGACCATAAATCAAATTCATGATAAACATACATAATATGCCAAGTGGAACGCCATAGACAACTGCCTTGATACCATAAAACAGAGTTTCATACATGATCATCTTTTTAAATTTTGATGGTGTAATGCCAATCGACTTCAACATTGCCAGTTCACGTTTTCTAAGTGAAATACTGGTAGAAATCGTATTCATGATATTGGTCATGCAAATCAATAAAATCAATACCACAAAACCATACAGGAATACAGAAATCAATATCGTTCGCTGTTGTTCGCGCATACGCTGTTCTGTGATATTATCAAAACTTGCAGTGATTTCATCACTTCCATCCACGATTGCTTTTACTTCTTTTCCAAGTGCCTCCGCATCATCACTTTGGTATTGGATTTCATAGAATGTAGAGATCTTTGGACATCCTTTTGCGACTAATTCTTCATTCAGTAATCTGGCATTTGCGAAATTGGTGATCGCATGCACTTCTAATTTTGAACTGTAGCCTGGATTAATATCAGGTACTTTATCTGTCTGTTTGACGATATGAAGGCTATGTTTTTTATTCGTTTCACTATCCGCAACAATTGTGATATCATTGCCTACATCCTTTAAGATTTTCATTTCACGATAGCTGCCATCACTGTCATTATACATATTTCGCTCATTCACAAAGATAAAAGATGGTTCTTTTTGTTTCATTTCTGATACATCCACACCGATCTGTTCACAATATCTTGCGAAGCTTTCATCATCTAACACCTGTATATATAAGCGGGGATAATACATGTTTTTTATATCTTCTTCTGATAACCCATCATAGCCTTGTGACTGTATTTTAATATATGCTTTTGCCTCATCACTAAGGGATACTTGCTCTAATTGAAAAGAATCCTCAGTGAAAAATGTATGGCTTTTCGCATGTTTTACCTGTTGCAGTTCTTTTAATTCAGGTAATTCCTCTATAGATTTATCATTCTTAGTATAAAAATCCACACGCAGATCATAATTAGAAGCAAAACTAGTCATCGTTACACTTTGCTGCATACTCGTCGTAAAGTAACTTGCAGTCATAAATAAAACGATACAGATGATCAAAGAAAACAGCGTCGCAAGATATCTTGCATGATAGCGTTTTGTATTTTTCAAGCCAAGTTCTGCTTCAAATCCAAACAGTTTTCTTGTAAGGCTGCTTGTTTTAATATCACGTTTTCTAATTTTAAAATCACCATTCTGCCTTATCGCAGAAATCGCATTGATTTTAGATGCCTTTAAAGATGGCACCCATGCAGATATTACCAATACAAAGACAGAAAACACCACTGGAATGAGGATACACCAGCGATTGACAACAAAGGCTAAACCACTTTCTACATCAAATACATTCGCAAAATACGGCGACATAAAATAGAATGTAATTTTGATTCCTAGTATACCCGATAATAAGCCTATGGGAATCGCAATGATTCCGATTAAGAAAGCTTCAAAGAATACAGAAGCCTGTTTTTGTTTCTTGGTTGCGCCAATACTTGACAACATGCCTAGATATCGGCTTCGCTCACTTAAAGAAATGGAGAATGCATTATAGATCAGGGAGAAGCCGCCAATCAAAATAATCACACCCAGAAATGCTCCCACTCCGATCAATGTCGCTAATACACTGTTATCAGAAATGCCTTTATAAATCAAAAGACTATTATTGGCATTTAATTCTTGTAAATCATAGGCTGCTGTAAGATCATCGATCTGTTTATAAAAGTTCTTATCTGTTTTCAGATTGAACATAACACTGAGTGGATTATCTTTGGCTAAAAACGATGAATCAAACATCGTTGCCATTACATAAGTATCGGAGTTTTCCCAAGTTGGACACAAAACACTGCCGGTAATGGTAAACGTCATTTCCTTTTCCTTGATAAAGTTTATTTCCCCTTGTTCCCCGTATTCTATATGACCAAGGGGCAATGTCATGGTGTCACCTATCTGATGTTGAAATGCCTGGTTGTGTAATAAACTAGAAGCTACCAATATTTCATTTTTATTTGCTGGCAGTTTTCCCTCTTCCAGTTTTGCACCTATTAAATCCATATGCTTCACATCAAGACTATATATGTTGATACTGTTTCGATAAGAATCTTTGATTGGATTTTCTGTGGAACCAATGGTTGTTAAACGCATAATATCCTTTATCTTATCATCCTGTTTTAATTGATGATATGTATCCAAAGATATCGTTGCATGAAGTTCGTATGCTCCGTTTTGATATATGGCATTTTGTATCATTGTTTCCTGAAAAGATGCTGCTATGGTACAAACACCTGTTATCATAGCAACACAGATGATGACACCAATGATGGTCACAATGGTACGTTTTTTATTTTGTTTCATACATTTCCATGTGACTTTGTTCATGATGTTCATTTGCGAATCACCTCATCTTTGACGATTCTTCCATCTTCGATAGAAATGATACGATCCGCCTGTAATGCGATGCTTTCATCATGGGTAATGATGATGAGTGTCTGATTCTTTTCTTTATGCAGCTGTTTTAATAAAGCAACAATTTCTTCACTGTTTTTACGATCCAGATTCCCCGTTGGTTCATCCGCAAGTACCAGAGTTGGTGAAGCAATCAATGCTCTAGCAATCGATACACGCTGTTGCTGTCCTCCGGATAATTCATTAGGCAGATGAGATAAACGTGTGCTTAATCCCAGGATATCCACAAGCTCATCCAGATTTTTTTGTTCCACTTTTCGATGATCCAATAAAAGTGGCAGTGTGATATTTTCTTCCACATTCAATACCGGAATCAGATTATAAAACTGATAGATCAAACCAATCTGACGTCTGCGAAATATCGCAAGGGCGCTTTCATTTAAGGTATACATATCATTGCCATCCACATATACCTTTCCCTTTGTTGGTGTATCCACACCACCCAGAATATGTAACAGAGTGGATTTACCAGAACCACTTGGTCCAATAATTGCCACAAACTGTCCCTGTTCTACACTGAAACTAACATCATCCAATGCTTTTACACTGGTTTCTCCTTTTCCATATATTTTTGATACATGTTCTACTTTTAATATATCCATTTGTATTCCCTTCCTTCATCATCAAGTTTATCAAAGCATCATGACTGTCAAATGACTTCCACATGACAATTTTGTCATCTGATGTTTCCCTGGAAAAAGACAAGGAATATGTTATTTCGACAAATCTGTTTTAAAACTTTTTCTCCATGATTTCATAAACCAAAACAACACCATGCTCTAAAAGATGTCTGCCATGCGTGATCGTTTGATATCCACGTTGTTCATATAAATGACATGCTGGCAAAGAAGCATCTAAACCTACACTTGGATATGTTTGGGAAATCATCTTTTCAAGCTGTTCAATGATATAACTGCCATAGCCTTTTTTCTGTTCAGCAGGACGAACATATACCCTTGTGATATGATCATATTCATAACAGCCTGTCCCAACAACTTCATCATGATCAAGCAAGACTCCTACACGTTTGTCGATTATATCTTTTTCTATATTTTCCATGCTGTGCAGCTCATGAAAAAACGCTACGACTTCATTGGGATAATATTTGGGATATACTGTTGCAATCGCCTCCTGCACAATATCATATACGATTTTTAAATCCTTTCGTTCTGCTTGTTTATATTCCATATATTTTTTCCTTTCCTATGTTATTTATGAAAACAAATTGTAAACGTACTGCCTTTCTGTAATTCACTTTCTACCTGAATAGTTGCTGCATGTTCTAATAGAATCTTCTTTGATAAAGACAAGCCAATTCCCGCACTTTCACTTGCGGCATTCTTGCCTTTATAAAAACGTTCAAATATATGTGGGATATCCTCAGGATCAATTCCACAACCACTGTCTTTGATACAGACAATGCTTTGTAAAGGATTATCTTCACAGCAAATCTGCAGGGTTCCTTTCACAGGTGTGTGCTCCATGCAATTTTTAAAGATATTCACAAATGCCTCTATACACCAGTTTTCATCCGCATGAATCAAAATATGTTCATCACATTCTACATGACAGTTGATTTCTTTGATTTCCAATGGAATACGGATAGGTTCTAATGCTTTGCTTATGATGGTTGTTAATGGTATTGGCTGTTTATGAAATTCAATTGCCTGTGCATCAATTTTACTGATTTTCAATAATGTTGTGACCAGCCATTCAATACGTTTTAGCTGTGTTTGTATCTGTGCTAGAAACTCTTTACGTTTCTCTTGCGGCAATGCTTCATCCTGTAACAGTTCACTCATTACTAACATACCGGTCAGTGGTGTTTTCAATTGATGGGAGATATTGCTTAAAGAATCTGCCAGAAATATCTTTTCTTTATGCATGGTATCACTTTGTTGTTTTAAAATACTGGTGATCTTATAAATTTCACTTTTTAAAACGCTCAATTCGCCTTCTTTATGATTACGGATATCCATTGTTTCCTGACCATTATAAACAGCTTGAAGATAATTTGACAATGCCGCAATATTTCGATAACGCAAAGTAGTAAAAACTGCACAAGAAAGATATAAACATAGTCCACATACAAATAAGATTACAGCACCAATCATTGATACACATGCGCTCATCACTATTGTGAAAAGGACAAGCAGAATAAAGAAAACATATGTAAATTTACGATATTCTACATTATGCCACATTGTTTTTCTCCATACGATATCCCAGTCCTCTCACGGTCACAATAATAAGAGGATCCCCTGGATCATCTTCCAACTTCTCTCTTAATCGTTTAATATAGACAGATAATGTATTATCATTTACATAATTACCTGCCACATCCCAGATACCTTCTAATATCTGACTTCTGCTTAAAATCTGTCCCTGATGATTTAAGAAAACTAGTAAAAGACGATATTCCAGTGCTGTTAATAATATTTCCGTATTATTTTTATATACCTTACCCGTTTTGGTATTGATGATAATATCACGTATTTTCGCAATACCATCATCTTCCTGTTTCTGATAACGGCGCATCACGGAACGGATACGGCTTTGCAATTCTTTGATACGAAACGGCTTTGTGATATAATCATCCCCGCCAATATCTAATCCCATCACTATATTTACTTCATCATCCATGGCCGTTAAAAAAATCACAGGCACCTCCTGTTTACTTTTCGCATATCGACAGATTTCATAGCCATTGCCATCTGGCAATCCCACATCTAACAAAAGCAGATCAAAGATTTGTTCAGATAAAGCATTTATGGCTTCTTTCTGAGTTTTATAATGTGTGATTAGATATCCTTCTTTTTCCAGAGAATATATTAAGCCTAGTGCGATTGCATCATCATCTTCTACAAATAAAATCTTCATATCTTCACCTACTCTATAAAATTATACAAGAAAGCAGAGATGAAATCTATCACAATGACAAATTTGTCATTTTTTATAAAAAACATTGACAAACCTTTTTTTTCACATTATATTATGTTTATAAATAAACATAATATAAGATAGTCCGATTACTATGCTTATCTTTTATTGCTTGATAAGCTCACAAACATGGTATCTTGCTAAAATAAAAAAATCAATTATACATAATTTGCGCATATATTTGCAACAACCACCGCTTCACTAAATGCTTTAGCTATCACAAAAGTTGAATGTAAACATACCATAGAGTCTAATACCTATAGTCCATTTAATCGATATTCATACAAATAATTGTTAGCGATTATTCTAAATTAGGTTAGTTAGCATTCTAACTAGCCTTCTTTCATAATATATAGAACCAAAGGAGGGATGATTCATGAAACGACTTATTAGCTTTCTGTGTATTGCACTTTTACTTACTGGATGTCATTCTCAAACAGATCAAACACCTGCGGATGATACAAATTGGAATATGGAGGCGAGTAGTCAGATTTTAATTAATACTAATTCTTATATGCGGAATCTTCTTCTCACAGAGGATCATATGCTTGCCTTTATAAAAGCTAGAGGAGAACGTGGAGATGGTTCACTTATAGAATCCTTACAAAATGGAAAACCAGAAATCATGAATGATTCCCCTTCATCAGCTTGTTCATTTACTTCTCCAGATAAGTGTTCTGGTTTTATTTATGGTATGATTGCACCTGCCTATTATAAAGGGAAACTATATTGGTTTTCTAATGATTATGATCAAGACAGTGATACATATATCGTTGGAATTACACGAAGCAATTTAGATGGAACTGATAGAGAACTATTTTATTCTCTAAAAGAAACAACATATCATTACTCTTCAAGTGTTCCTTATTTTATGACATTTCATAAAAATAAAATATATGTTGTTTATGATGGGGAGATTTATTTTGGAGATATTCAAAGCTCCTCTTTGAAGAAAGCATCCATAGAAGGATTGGAAAATGTAAGAGGATTATATTTTGAAGATAATACTATGTATGTATATGCAGAAAATTATCTGGATAAAGATAAAGAGCACCTCTATGTTGTCCTGAAAGGGCAGCTAGATATGACACAAATGGAAATCATTTCAGAAAATAAAGAAACCTTTTATATAGATAGTCGTCTTCAATTCTACTATGGAGATAATTGTGTTATGATGAGAAACATGCATACAAATGAAGAACAGAAATTAGCTGATGGATACTGTTTATATATCTTTTATGATGGCAATCATTATCTGTTAGATTCTATATTAGGTAGTGAAAATCCCTATCTTATGTTATTGGACGCCAATGGTAATCAAATTGTAAAAAAAGATTTAACATTTGAAAAAGATAGACATTCGCCACAAATCTTTGTAGACAACAAGTTATATGTATATATAGATGGTGAATGTGGTTATTACGAAATCAAAGATAAGCAAATTTTAGATTATCAAACATATGTAATATTTGAAAATGACAGGAAGTGATTCCATGGCTTTATTAGAAATCAAACACATAACAAAAACTTTTCAGGATGTATGCGCATTGCAAGATATAACCTGTAGTTTTGACAAGGGTATCTATGGATTAATTGGTGCAAATGGTGCTGGCAAAAGCACTTTGTTTAAGATTTTAACAACATCACTCATACCTGATGAAGGTGAAATTCTGTATCAAGGAACCTCTATCCAACAACTAAAACAGGAATATCGTTCACATATCGGATATATGCCGCAAAATCAAAAAGGATATGGACAGTTAAGTGCCTATCAGTTTCTTTACTATATAGCAGCATTAAAAGGGTTAAAGAACAATGAAACAAAAAGACAAATTATTGAATTGGCAGAAAAGGTACATCTGGAAAATGATTTACATAGAAAGATAAAAAATTTCTCTGGTGGCATGCGCCAACGCTTACTTTTTATGCAGGCATTATTAGGAAATCCGGATATTCTGATTCTTGATGAACCGACTGCTGGATTAGATCCCTATGAACGCATTATTATGCGAAATCATATTTTTGATATTTCCCATAATAAAACGGTAATCATTGCCACTCACGTTATGCAGGACATTGAATATATCGCAGATGAAATATTACTATTGAAAAAAGGAAAACTCATATTTCAAGGAAAAAGCGAATTATTGATTGAACAGATGGAAGGATATGTACATGAAAAACAAATCGCTTTATCTGAACTAGAAAACTATCAAAAACAATATCAGATTGTCCGTATGATTCGCGTAAATAAAGGCATACGTATTCGTTACCTGAGTAATGAAAAACAGGAAGGATCGGTTGGAGCAGATTTAGAAGATGTATATCTGCACACCATGATAGATTCATGAAGCGCTTATATGGTGAAGCACAAAAACTTTTTCAGCAACGTGCCTTTTGGATCTTAATTTTTATACTTGTTATCACAGATTTCTTATTCATCTTTATGATGCAAAGCAGTCAAAACATTAGTAGTGAAGAAAAAACAGTACAACAGGAATTAAATACATTGCTTGATGAAATCTCTCTAGAAGAGCAACTGCCCTGGTTAAAAAAGGAAACAGAAATTTATACTACTTTGCAATCTTATGAAGATAGTAAAATCCCTGGTGGAGATATTTCTCTGGATAAAATAGAGCAACAGCGTTACGCTGAAATCAATCGCGATATGATCAATGCTTATGCTTCTGTTTACACTGATTTTTTACAATATTATGATAAAATTAATGATTATGATACATATATCCATCAAATCAATAAGCGTCTGGAAGCCATGCAAAATGGTCCTATGTGGAAGCTGTACTCTAAAAGAAAACAACAAGAAGTTATAAATCAAGTTCAAACTTATACAAATTTAAAATTGAATAACTTAAAACCTGTGCATTATCAAGGTGTAGAAGCTTATACAAAAAACAGTATTTCTTCAATATTATCACTTGTTTTCATGATAGGATTATCTATATTAGTTCTTTATGAAGATGAGCATGATATGAAAGAACTCTTATTAAGCATGAAGAAAGGATATCATGATACTTTTTTTGTCAAACTGATTCTTATTGCAATAATCAGTTTTATCGGTACCATGGCTTTACAAAGTATTGACTACTTATTTCATTTATTCTTATATGGGAGTTGTGCACAGAATGTCGCAATACAATCCATACCAAGTTTATATGAAAGTCCATTATCATATACCTTATGGCAATGGTTTCTAATTTTTTCTGTAAAAAAAGCATTTTGTATCAGCATGTTAAGTACCTTCTTTACCATGTTATATCATTTATTCACAGGAAGATTATTGTCTATACTCCTGTTCTTTATGTTTTTCATTGTAGAAGCTGTTGCATATCTAACTATTCGTACAACATCCATAATTTCTATCTTCTCTTATATCAATATTTGGCGTATGCTTTATGGCATTTCTCTGTATCTTTATACTCCAATTTATTATATTGGCGATATATCAATATCTTTATCAAATTTACTATTGCTTATATGTTTACTTATTGGCATCTTTAGTAGTCTAATTTACATTTGGGGGAAAAATATTTCTATACGTTCATCCAAACATTTCCCTACTCTGACATTCCCACATACTCGAATGTTTCTGCAAGAAAGTTTCTTGCTTTTATGGAAACAAAAAGGCATTTGGGTCATTGTAACGATATTGATATTATGTAACATGGAATTTATGAAAAGCTATAATGATACAGCGTTGCTTCGTGAACAGGAAAAGCAAATTTATGCCGTTTATAAACCGTATTTAGGAAAAATCACAAGCTCTGAAAAAATGCTGCTGGAAAATGAAAAGCAAAAGATTGAAAAACAAGAAACCCAGATGAACGAAACAATCGCATCTTATCAATCTGGTACAATCTCATCAGAAGAATATCGATTAACTAAGCAACAATATCAAAATAATGCTTTATATCGATATGCATTTACACAAATGTATCAAGCCTGGGAGCAACATCCTGAATATATCGCTTATGTAAAAGGTTATCGCGCATGGTATGGATTACAGGAGCCAACACGGAATCTAAAAGATGTTTTTCTTATAATGGGAGGTTGTATATCGTTATTTAGTGGACTCTTTGGAAATCAAAAAGAAGAAGAACAGTTATATATGACCACATATAATGGGAGAAGCGTACGTAGAAAAGCTGTCTGGAAAAGCGCAGCTTTATATGGCAGTTTGCTATTTCTCATAGTTGAAGGATTTTCCTGGTCACATTTTGCTTTACTCTATCCTATGGGGCAATCTCATGCACCATTATATCTATTTCATGAGAATGTTATTAATTTTACATATCCATTATCTATGGATATGAGTATCCAACAATATGGTTGGATGCTATTTAGTTCACAGCTTTTTGGTATGATAACAATTACCATCTTATGTGTTTTTGTAGCTAGATATTGTAAAAGCAGAATCCTGTTTATCGTTGTTATGCTGGTAATATTATTTTTCCCTACATTCCTTTATTTATCTGGATTGGATTTTATTCGTTATATTTCTGTGTTTGATTTATTAATGGGTAATTTATTCTTACAAAAAAGTTTCTCATGGATAAAAATTTTTATCTTTCTTTGCAGTGATATCATTATGGTTTACATTTTACATCAGAATATGAAAAACTAAAAAAAGCCTTTGGCTTTTTTTAAAATATGCTAGATATTAATTTCCTCGATATACTCACAATCCTTGAATAAATTTATTAATTGTGTAGCTTTATAATTCTCTGGAAGAGCAACAATCAGTTCCACAAGATAATTTTCACTTTTTTTGGAAATCTGAATATTCAAAATTTCAATATTATCTTTCTCCAATAGTTCTTGAAGCTGTTTAACTGCCATCTTATCTTTTTTCAACAGAAAACTAATTTCATCTTTATACGTTTCTTTTAATAAACGCCCATGTAAGATGATCTGAATGACCACAATCAAAACGGTGGTCACAATACCAAGAAGATACAAGCCGCTTCCAATAGACATACCTATAGCACTGGTTGCCCAGATTCCTGCTGCAGTGGTTAATCCGGATATGGTATTCTTACGCATAAAAATCATGCCTGCGCCAAGAAATCCTACACCGGTAACGATTTGCGCGGCAATACGGGAAGGATCTAAAGCAATCCCCTGTTCCCCTAAGATATCCGCAAAGCCATACTTACTGACAATCATGATCAAAGAAGCACCAAGCGCCACAATCATATGGGTACGAATACCTGCTTCCTTATTACGGTTTTTACGTTCATAGCCAATGATTCCACCACAAATACCTGCAATGATGATACGGCATAGCAATTCTACCTGTGTCCATAAAAACTGATTCATAACACCACTTCCTTTATACTCCCATTATACGCTTATTCCTATCATTCGGCGCATTTTATGATTGCTTTTTAAAACAAAAAATCTTACCATAGAATAGAAAGAAGGTATCTTTATGACAAGTGAAATCATAAATGAACAATTACAAAGAATCAAAGAAAAAATACCATTGATTCAGAAATATTACCAGCATAACATCTTAGAACCGCCATTATCTGAAGCAGAAGTCCTCGCATATGAAAAAGCACATCATATCAGACTGCCAGAAGATTATCGAAAGTTTATCACAACAATTGCAAGTGCCGGAGAAAAACCGTTTTATGGATTATATGATATCATCAAGCCAAAACCTGAATATGAAATGAATTCTATTCCTGAAAAACCATTTCCTTATACGATAGATGCGCCTCTTCTCATTTACCAGATCGATGATGATACATATGAAATGTTGATGGAAGAAGAAAACGATGAAATATGCAGAGGTTATCTGGTTTTATGTCAGGAAGGTTGTGGCATGACGAATATTTTGGTTGTGAACAGTGGAGATGAAGCAACTTATGGTACGATGTGGTTTTTTGATTTATCGAATGATTTTGGCATTGCACCTATTTTCAAGCCAGGCACGAAAGAACCTATGCATTTTTTAGACTGGATCGAATATTGGATAGATTTCACATTACAGGCAAACGATGATGATGATTTTGGTTTTATAGAACTTACTTAAATTTGTAAAAGCGTATGCTTATCACTTGCATTCGCTTTTTTGTTTTATGACATTTATATTCGTTTATCCACCTGTTTCCATATGGATACAATGGTTTGCACAGCCTCTTCCATTTCTTCTTCATGAATACCTGCAAACGATAATACCAAATCTTTCTGGGCGTTCATATTACATAAGATTTGCTGCTTTTTACACGCCTCAATCAAAGCTTTTCCATCGATAGAAAAAGGAAAGCGCAGAATGAGCTGTAAACCAGCTTCCTCCAGATATACGTCTACATCGGGTAAATATCTATGTAATAATTCCATCATATAATGACATTTATATTCATAACGTTTTTTTAAGCGTTTGACATGGCGTTCTAAATGGCCGTCACTAATATATCTGGCAAGTGCCAATTGTTCGATTTTGGAAGCACTGGGACCATAATGATCTTTTTCATATACCTCAAACATTTCCTGATTCATGACAAGATAACTGATACGCAAAGCCGGCAGCAGCAATTTGGAAAAAGAGCCAATATAAAGCACATGTTTTCCCATATCATATCCTTGCATACATGGCGTAGGACGTGAATGATATCGAAGTTCTCCATTATGATCATCTTCAATGATCAATGCATGATATGCTTTGGCCCATGCAAGCAGTTCTTTACGCTTTTTACTTTGTAAAGGCTGATGATCACTTCCCATACTTCCTGCATTGATATATAATACGTTGATATGTTTTTCTATCAATTCTTCAATCGATACACCCTCTGGATGCATATCCAGTTTTATCACAGGATAGCCATAATCAGAAAATACCTGTTCTGCCTGTAGAAAGCCGCTTTCTTCCATACCGATGATCGGCTCTTTTAAATATCCGCAAAGGATATATAACAACGATTGGAAACTAGCACCGATCAACATACGTTCTGGTGTAGAAAATACCCCACGCATGGAATAAGCATATCTGCCTAGGGCAAGTCGCAGTGCATATTCTCCCTGGGCATCTCCATATGTAGTGATATCCTGTTCCATATCTAAAACTTCTTTTAAATACTTTTTCCATAAAGACATGTCAAAAGCATCTTTATCCATCGTCTGTGATCGAAAGTCATAACGTACCTTTTGTGTATTCACCTCATAAGGCCTCTCTACCAGCTGTTTTCTAAGCATACAATGTTCTTCATCAACATCAACAAAATAACCTTTCTGAGGGATAGAAACGATATATCCTTCCATCAACAGCTGTTCATAAGCACGCTCCACACTTGTCTTACTGATTTTTAACTGTTTTTCACATTTACGTATACTTGGCAGCTGATCATTCTTTTTTAAATAACCCGCCAACATATCATCACGAAGTTTTTCATACAATTGAAGATAAATAGGTCTGCCATTTTGTTTTTCAAAGTTGATTGTATTGATTTTCATATCATCACCACTTCTATTATAACAAACTGTACTCTAAATTAATATATATTCTGTACATTTTTATAATGACAGATTTCTGATAGAATAGTGAGCAAGCAGAAAGGGGCTTGAGAAAAATGAAAAAGAAAACTTTAACTACACAGGAAATCGTATTATATGCACTTGGCATGGCAGTTGTCTTTGTGGCTACGATGTATATCAAAATTCCAAATGCCTTGAATGGCTATTTTAACTTGGGAGATGGCTTTATCTTACTATTTGCCAGCATCGTTGATCCATTAGGTGGCTTTTTGATAGGAGGATTGGGCAGTGCTTTGGCAGATGTTGCTGGAGGATATGCTTATTACTTCTTTCCTACCCTGATCATCAAAGGATTAGAGGGGTTTGTGGTATCTTATCTGCTTCGCAAATTTGGTGAAAAAGCAAAATGGGGTGCCTATGGCTTAGGATGTGTCATTATGGTTGTTGGATACTTCCTTGCGAAATGGTATCTAAAAGGAAGTATGGCCATCGCTTTAACTGGGATTCCGGAAAATATTTTCCAATCTGGTGTCGGCTATGTGATTGCGATTGTAGCATTACCAGTTGTGAAACGCTGTTTACATCAGAAAAAGCTGAATGTACAGGCCGTTAAGTAAAAAAATCTACATATACAAATAACAGCATTCGCTTAGATTGGATGCTGTTGTTTCATTTTTGTAAGGAAAAAAACGTTGTTTTTTGATAAGAATACTTCTATAATAAAATACATGTGAAAGGGGGATAACATGTTTTGTAAATTAAAACTGTGGATCAAAGAACATCCACACTGTTATCTACTGGGATATTGGATTTTTTATTTATTATATTTTGAATTGTTAGAGCATTTAATAACACCGCGCTATATCTTACACAGTGCTGTGGATGATATGATTCCTTTTAATGAATACTTTGTCATTCCATATGTGATGTGGTTTCCATTATTGGTGCTTCCACTAGCCTATTTTTTATTTCATTCCAAAAAAGATTTTCAGGATTTATGCTTTTTCATGTTTACCGGCATGACCTTTTGTTTAATTGTCTATACCATTTTACCAAACGGTTTACAATTACGTGTACCAATTGTTCATGACAATCTATGTGCAAAACTGGTCACTTTCCTTCAAAGTATAGATTCTCCAACCAATGTATGTCCATCTATCCATGTATCCAGTACTGTAGCGATTTGGATTGTGGTATCCAGATATCAGTATTTTAAACATCCTTTCTTGATCAAAGGAACAACCGGCATCGTTTCTATCCTGATTATTCTTGCGACCATGTTCATCAAACAGCACAGTATCATTGATGTGGTGTTAGGAATTATATTATCCCTGATACTTTATGTTGTGACATATCACATGAACTGGCGCAAACTATTTGATCATACGCTATTAAAAAACGCAGTCAATTAAGACCGCGTTTTTTTATGAATCTAATCGTTTTTTCAAACGGATATAGGTAATGGTAAACTGTATAAATATCACAATATAAATTAGAAACATAATACCTAACAACCAAAACAATATATTTGCGAGAGGAAAATCTAAATGCGATTGGATTCGTAATTGTGGCAAAATACATAAGAAAAACAACACCAGTAAGGGAATCATTCTCCCTTTAAATACACGTTTGATCATATCCATACGGGAGTTGTCATCACAAAAGATTTCTTCTATACCCTTATCCATTTTAGAAACCGGCTTGCGAAAATAACTATAACCTCCTACATCTTCGATATATTCCCATCCACAATCTTCAAACAGCTGTATATATTCTTCCTTATGCGCCAATCCATCTTCATTGTAATCCAGTTGATATACAATGTTTTGTGGTTCACATTCTTCAAAATGATAGAAAAGCGGTGGTGTATAATGTATGAATTTTAGTCCCGATGCATGTTGTTTTTGAAGCCATTTTTGTTCCTTTTCATATTCAGATATAGAAAAAAAAGCCAATTTTATTTTACAAATATATAGAAACCTCCTTTACATTACGATATAATCGCTCTATTCTTTTTTTCTCTAATTGTAAGACTTCCTTTCCTAAAGCTGTGATTTTATAAATCTTACGTTTCTCTATTTCTTTCACAAACTGAATCAGACCATCTTTTTCCATTTTTGACAGACTGCCATACATTGTTCCAGGGCTTAATCGTATTTCTCCATGAGTAAGTGTTTCTACTTTCTGTATAATGCTGTAGCCATGCATTTCTTCTTGTAAACACAGTAGAATATAAAATCCCGTTTCAGTCATTGGCACATACACTTTTTTAATATGTGCATCCATTGCTTCACCTCCAATATATCGTACTGCGATATATCTTCAACCTCAGTATATCGTAGTGCGATATACTTATCAACAAAAAAAAGCAAAGACTAATTTCATCTTTGCTTTTCATACATTATTTTAATACAGCACCTTCATCAGCACTGGCAACCATACGGGAATAACGATATAACCATCCCTCTTTGATCTTTGGTTCTGGTTTTACCCATGCATCCATTCTGGTCTGATATTCTGCTTCATCAATCAAAAGATTAATTTTACCTTCGTTGATATCAATCGCAATCTGATCGCCTTCTTTGATGATGGCGATTGGTCCATGACTTGCGGCTTCAGGAGATACATGTCCGATAGCTGCCCCTCTGGTAGCACCAGAGAATCGTCCATCTGTGATCAATGCAACATCTTTATCCAGTTTCATACCGGCAAGTGCACTGGTAGGATTTAACATTTCACGCATACCAGGTCCACCTTTTGGTCCTTCATAACGGATAACAACAACATCGCCTTTTACGATCTTACCAGCATAGATAGCTGCGATAGCATCTTCTTCACTGTCAAAGACACGTGCTGGTCCTGTATGCACCATCATCTTTGGATCTACAGCACTACGTTTGACAACACAGCCTTTTGGCGCAATATTGCCATATAGTACCGCAATACCACCAGTTGCACTGTTTGGATGTTCAATATCCTTAATGATATTGGTATCCATATTCACTGCATTTGCGATATTTTCTTTTACAGTTTTACCAGTTACAGTCATTAAGTCCACATCAATCAGATTTTTCTTAGACAGTTCTTTCATGACAGCCTGTACACCACCTGCATTATACAGATCCACGATATGATCTGGTCCTGCTGGTGCTAAACGACATAAGTTTGGCGTTGCCTGAGAAACTTCATTGATTAAGTCCAGATCAACATTCACATGTGCTTCCTTTGCGATTGCTAGTAAGTGTAATACGGTATTAGAAGAACATCCCAGTGCCATATCACATGCAAGTCCATTACGCAATGCTTTTTCATTGACGATATCTCTTGGTTTGATATCTTTATTTACCATATCCATGACTGCCATACCAGCCTTCTTCGCTAATTGTGTACGCGCAGAGTATACTGCTGGAATCGTACCATTACCTGGCAATGCAATTCCCAGTACCTCGCATAAACAGTTCATAGAATTTGCAGTAAACATACCAGAACATGATCCACATCCTGGACATGCGTTTTGTTCGATGTGTGTTAATTCTGCCTGATCGATCAAGCCGGCTTTTTTAGCACCAACAGCTTCAAACATCGTGGAAAGACTCATTGGTTTGCCACGATCATTTCCTGGAAGCATAGCACCACCACTCATAACCACCGCTGGTACATTGACACGAAGTGCACCCATTAACATACCAGGAACGATTTTATCACAGTTTGGTACCAACACAAGTCCATCAAAGCCATGTGCTCGTGCCATTGTTTCTACACTGTCCGCAATCAATTCACGACTTGCCAAAGAATACTTCATACCAATATGTCCCATAGCGATACCATCACAAACGCCAATGCTAGGTACCATGATTGGTGTACCACCAGCCATACGGATACCTGCTTTTACCGCTTCTGTGATTTTATCAAGATGGGCGTGTCCTGGAACGATTTCTGAGTAGGCACTCACAACACCAATCAAAGGACGTTCTAATTCTTCTTCCGTTAAACCTAACGCATAGAATAAGGAGCGCTGCGGTGCGCAGGCATCTCCTTTTATAACTGAATCACTTGGTCTACCCATAGTTTCACTTCCTTATTTTTTCAGCCAGCTCATCATCTTACGCAACTGAGCACCAACTTTTTCACTCTGGTGTTCTGCATGTACTCTACGCATTGCCAAGAAGTGTGCACGACCTGCAGATTTGTTTTCTGTAATCCAGTTTCCAGCAAATGTTCCATCCTGGATTTCTGATAATACTTTCTTCATTTCTTTTCTTGTATCTTCTGTAATCAGACGTTTACCTGTTACATAATCACCATATTCAGCTGTATCAGAGATAGAATAACGCATCATTGCGAATCCACCACTGTTGATCAAATCAACGATCAGCTTCATTTCATGGATACATTCAAAGTATGCCATTTCAGGAGCATAACCAGCTTCTACCAAAGTATCAAAACCAGCCTGCATTAATTCACAGACACCACCACATAATACTGCCTGTTCACCGAATAAGTCAGTTTCTGTTTCTTCTTTAAATGTTGTTTCAATGATACCTGCACGACCTGCACCAATACCACATGCATAAGCTAATGCATAATCACGTGCTTTACCGCTTTCATCCTGGTGAATAGCAATTAATGAAGGAACACCACGGCCTTCTAAGTATTGAGAACGTACTGTGTGTCCTGGCCCCTTAGGTGCACACATCACAACATCAACACCTTTTGGCGCAACGATCTGGTTGAAGTGAATAGCGAAACCATGAGCGAACATCAATACATTTCCTTCTTCCAGGTTTGGTTCAATATCTGCCTTGAAGATATCTGGCTGGTTCTGATCTGGTGTTAAGATCATTACAAAATCACCAGCTTTTGCGGCTTCTGCAGTATCCATAACAGTTAATCCAGCTTCTTCAGCTTTCGCACGACTTGCACTGCCTGGACGTAAACCAACAACAACATTGACACCACTATCTTTTAAGTTCTGTGCATGGGCATGACCCTGACTTCCATAACCGATAATTGCGACAGTTTTTCCTTTCAATAAATCTAAATTGCAATCTGAATCATAATACATTTTAACCATTTTCTTTTCCTCCTGTTATTTATCTTTCTTTTTTATTTATTTTATTGAAACACGTGTGTGTTTAATAAACGGTTTCTTGGCTGAGTGCAAGTGCTGCACCGCCGGTTCTGCATACTTCTTTGATATGATATTCACGAAGTTCTTCAACGAAGAAATTAATCGTTGCCGGTGTTGCGGTAACCTCAATAATACAACAATCATCTTCTATAATCTGTTTACGTCCACCAAAGTCTTCTAATACACCATCTAGTGCTTCTAGCTGTTCTTTACCAGGTGCAAGCTTGATTAATGCAACTTCACGAATGAACTGCTGTTCATCCGGTATCAGTGAAACGATTTTCACATCTTCCAGTTTATCTAACTGTAAACGAATCTGGTTGATGATATTCTCATCACCATGTGTCGCAATCGTTACTCTTGAATAACCTGGATTTTCTGTTTCTCCTACGGCCAGAGAGTCAATGTTAAATCCTCGCTGACTAAACAAATTCGTAATTCTTGTAAGTACCCCGAAATGGTTTTCAACCAACAGGGACAATATTACATTATTCATTCTATCCTTCCCTTCTAATTTCCATACAGGATGATGTCTTTTCCACTCTTTCCAGGTGGAATGATTGGATATACACAATCATCTTTATCAATCATGCAGTCAACGATGCATGGTACTTTACTTTTGATTGCTTCTTTCATAACGTTTTCAATTTCATAACGATTATGAATTCTAAATCCTTTAGCGCCAAATGCTTCTGCCAGTTTTACATAATCTGTCTTACGATCAATGCTTGTATTTGAATAGCGGTGTTCATAAAACAATGTCTGCCATTGTCGAACCATACCAAGAACTGTATTATTGAAAATCAATACCACAATAGGAATGTTTTCACTAACTGCGACCGCCATTTCATTCATGTTCATATGGAAACTTCCATCCCCTGTTACAAGGACAACTGGACGATTTGGATTGGCGACTTTTGTACCAATAGCAGCACCCATGCCAAATCCCATCGTACCAAGTCCACAAGATGAAATAAAACTTCTAGGTCTTGAGAACTGATAATATTGTGCCATGATCATCTGGTGCTGACCAACATCGGTAACGATGATGGCATCTTCTCCAACAATCTTATGCAGGGTTGTTGCCAAATCTCTAGGATCTACACCATCGCCTTCTTTTGGTGTAGGAAGTCCCACTTTGGTTTTAAAATCTTTTAACGTATCGGTCCATTCTTTATGTTTGGTTTCTGGCATACGCTGAATCATTTTCTTTAAGATATATCTTGCATCTCCAACAATGGAAATATCGGTTGCGACATTTTTTGAAATTTCTGATGCATCAATATCAAAATGAATAATTTTCGCATTCTTTCCAAATTCTTCACGATTGCCTGCTACACGATCTGAAAATCTGGCTCCGATAGCAATAATCAAATCGGTATTTAATGTTGCATAATTACTAACCGGTGTACCATGCATTCCAATCATACCCAGATATAAATCATAATCAAATGGTACAGAAGATAAGCCCATCATAGAACAGCTGATTGGTATATCCATATGCTTTGAGAATTTCAATAATTCTTTTGTTGCATTAGAACTTAACACACCACCACCGGCATAAATCATTGGACGTTTTGCTTTCATGATTTCTTCCAGTGCCTGTTCAAATATTTCATCATCTACCTTTGGCAGTTTACGAATGCGATAACGTGGCAGTTTTACATATTCTGTAACTGCTGCAGTCACATCTTTTGGAATATCAATCAATACTGGACCTTTTCTTCCAGAATTCGCAATGACAAATGCTTTTCTTACGATTGCTGCTAAATCATCTACATGTTGAACAATAAAATTATGTTTGGTGATTGGCATCGTAATACCAGCGATATTTACTTCCTGGAAAGAATCCCTTCCTAACAAGTCATTACTTACATTTCCGGTAATTGCAATTAATGGAATAGAATCCATATAAGCTGTCGCAATTCCTGTTACCAGATTCGTTGCTCCCGGCCCTGATGTCGCAAGACATACCCCGGTTTTTCCTGTTGATCTAGCATATCCATCTGCTGCATGTGCAGCTCCTTGTTCATGGCTGCTAACGATATGACGGATGTCCTCACTTCTTTCATATAATGCGTCATAGATATTTAATACAGAACCACCTGGATAACCAAAGATGGTATCTACTCCCTGATCAATCAATGCCTGTATCAAAATCTGCGATCCATTCATTTTCATAACATTTCCTCCTTTACTCCATGGTAATATCGTATCCCTTTTTTCTTAATGATTTAATCAAACTTTCTCCATGTTCTTTACTTCTTACTTCTACTGCCAGATGTAATATGGTTTCATTCAGATTTAGATCTGCCTGAATTCGGTCATATTGGATTTGTATAATATTTGCATTTGCTACTGTAATCAAATGCGTCAAATGCTCTAAAGCACCTGGAACATCTAACATCAACACCTTGAATTTCATATTTCTTCCACGTGTCACAAGACCTTTTTCAACGACTTTATGAATGAAGCTTACATCAATATTCCCTCCGGATAAAACGCATACAACACGTTTTCCTTTACAATCGATTTTACCATTCAATACTGCCGCAAGACTTGCTGCACCAGATGGCTCCACAACTTGTTTTTCTCTTTCTAATAGTAGCAGAATCGTAGAAGCGATATCATTATCATTCACGGTAACCATATCATCTACATTCTGATTGATGAGATCCACTGTTAATTTACCAGGCTGGTTGACTGCGATACCATCAGCAATCGTATTTACATGATCTGTGGTCGTATACGCTTTTTTATGGAAAGACTGTACAATAGCACTAGCACCTTCCGCCTGTACACCAATCACTTTAATCCTTGGATTGATATGCTTAGCATAATAACTGATGCCGGCAAGTAATCCACCACCACCTGCAGGAACAACAATCATATCAACATTTGGTAAATCATGACAGATTTCATAAGCAATGGTTCCCTGTCCTGCGATAACATCTTCATCATCAAAGGGATGAATAAATGTTGCGTTCTTTTCTTTTTGAAGCTTTAATGCTTCCTGATAACATTCATCATAACAATCACCAGCAAGTACCACATCTGCGCCATAACCCTGGGTAGCGCTTACTTTCGCTATGGGTGTACTCTTTGGCATAACGATTGTCGCATGCATTCCTAACAGGCTGCTTGCATAACTGACACCTTGTGCATGATTACCAGCACTGCTTGCAATGACTTCGGTTGTTTTTCCTTCCTCTTTCAATTTGGCTAATTTGTTAAAGGCTCCACGGACCTTAAATGATCCTGTCTTTTGTCTGTTCTCACATTTCAGATATAAATCGCATCCACTCATTTGCGAAAAGGTACGAGAACTTGTGACCTTTACATTATGGATATTGCCCATGAGGCGCTGTGCAGCCTGCTCGATATCTTTACAATCCATATATTTCCTCCTCTATGACCTGACTCAACTCTTATAAAAAAGCAGCCCTCCGAATAGATAGCTGCTTTTCTTTCTTTACTCACATCCTTGTGCCTAAACAAAAATGATCTGTTGTGAAGAACCTAACGAATGAGGTTATCGGAAAGAAAAACAGATTGACGTAGGACTATGAGAATAATAATGACGATTAAACTATAGAATACTTGCATCTGGTTCACCTTCCTTCACGTTGTTGATGTGTATAAGGATAAAACTTTTTCAGTAATTTGTCAATGCTTTTTACAATTATTTTCATAATAATTGTAAATTTTGTTACATTGCGTTTGTAAATTGTATCAAAATATGAAACAATGCTTTTCAAATGTCTTTTCAACCGTTATAATGATGGTAATTGTAAAAGGGAGGAATTATATATGTATAAGGAATGTGCGAAACTTATTTTATATCGCAATTTAGGAAAAGACAGTATCCTATATCAATTATCTGAAATATTTCGGGATTTTGATACGGAAGCCGATAGTGAAACTCATTTGATTGAACGAATCTATGAACAAATCAAAGCATTACTTGATTTATCTACCATGTATGGATTTGATGATAACTTATGGCACAATTATCTGACATTCATATTATTGATGAATGAAAACAGTTTTACATTAGTAAGTGAAAAACAGGGGGCAATGGATGGCAGTGTCAATCAGTTCGCATTAAATGATTGTAAAGTGTTTAAAGCATTATTTGATTTTGACTTCTCAGAAATTGAAGCATCTTTAGATATCAACTGTTTCAGTATCATCAGCAATTATCATGCCGTTACCAAAAAAGAACGCATGTATAATAAGAATGTAAGTGTTATGGTGCGTTCGATATCCAAAGCTATTGAACAGGTAAAAAATGAAAATGAAATCTTTCAAATCATCACAGATTTCTATCAACAATATGGAGTTGGCATGTTTGGCTTGAATAAAGCCTTCCGTATCCGTCCAAATGATGAAGGCGTAGAATTCCTTCCCATCAATAATATGGAAAGTGTATATCTTAATGATCTTGTCGGCTATGAGCTACAAAAAGAAATGCTGGTAGAAAACACAAAGGCTTTTGTGAACGGGAAACCGGCCAACAATGTCTTATTATATGGAGATGCCGGCACTGGTAAATCCACCAGTATCAAAGCTATCGTCAATGAATTTTATGAAGATGGCTTACGTATGATTGAAATCTATAAACATCAATTTAAGGATCTATCCAATATCATTGCGCAAATCAAAAACCGTAATTATCGTTTCATTATCTATATGGATGATCTATCCTTTGAGGAATTTGAGATTGAATACAAATTCTTGAAAGCTGTCATAGAAGGTGGCGTTGAAACAAAACCAGACAATGTATTAATTTACGCAACCAGTAATCGACGTCATCTAGTAAAAGAAACATGGAATGATCGTGATGATATGAGTGATGATGGTTTACATCATTCTGATACAATGCAAGAAAAATTAAGTCTTGTGGCACGTTTTGGGTTAAGTATCTGTTATGAAAAACCTAATCAAAAGAATTATTTCCATATCGTATGCGAACTTGCGAAAAAACATCCAGAGCTGAATATGAGTGAAGATGAATTATGTGCTGAAGCAAGAAAATGGGAATTAAGTCATGGTGGTACCAGTGGTCGTGCTGCCCAGCAGTTGATCAATTATCTTTTAGGAAAAGTTGAATAAATGAAAAAGAATCACAGGAAGCAAAGCACTTTGCGAAATTCCTGTGATTTTTTTATTTTTAAGGAATACCACCTTTTTCAAAATATTCTTACAATTATTTTATATCATGGGTATGAAAAAGCAGTTAATCTATAAAAGACTAGCTGCTTTAAACACAATATAAAATTTACTCCAAAGCTTCAATATTGCCTGTTTGTATTGCATTTATATTACTAGCAATTTTATCTTTCGGCCAATTCCACCATTTTATTTTTTGCAAGGATGATATGGTTTCCTCAGTAAAGCGTTTCTTAATTATCTTTGCAGGAACACCACCTACAATTGCATATGGCGAAACATCTTTTGTAACGACAGCACGAGTACCTATGATTGCACCATCACCAATAGTTACACCAGCCATGATA
This sequence comes from Absiella sp. AM29-15, assembly GCF_003434225.1. Classification (NCBI taxonomy): domain Bacteria; kingdom Bacillati; phylum Bacillota; class Erysipelotrichia; order Erysipelotrichales; family Erysipelotrichaceae; genus Amedibacterium; species Absiella sp. AM29-15. Next base: position 102,991 of record NZ_QVFL01000010.1, on the reverse strand, counting down.
ACAGCTTCATAACCTAGCCATACATCATTAACTATTACAATATCACCTTTATTATCCCAAGAATCGATGACATCTTTCTTATCTAAACTCCATTCCTCAAAGAATAAAGGAAAGGGATAAGTAGATAATGATTTCATCGTATGATTTGCACTGTTAAACAAGAACCTGGCACCACAGCCAATTGAACAGAACTTTCCAATTATTAGTTTGTCATGATTGATTGAATAATGATACAAAACATTATTTTTCTCAAACTGAGTAGGATCATTTACAAAATCGTTATACATAGTAAAGTCACCTACCTCAATATTTGGATTGGTAATTATATATTTTAAATAAATTGTCTGTTTATCTCCTGAACGGGGATAAGCTTGTTTTACCGAAATAGTCATGTTAATTTTCTCCTAAATTTGACCTAGTTTCTTAAGACTACTTCGGTTTATGCAATACAAAGCCTCATTTCAACCACCTCTTTGTGCGTATTATATCCCAAATTAAAGATACTTTCAATCAGAAATTAGCTACACATTATTTCTTATCTTACTCATATTTTTAAATTTCATTTAATACTTGATTGACAATTTTATCTAATTCTACATGAACATCTCTGAAATTCAATTTTCGGTTGTTAGCTATATAAGTTATCATTCCATCTTTATTTGCTATGCTTTTTCCGGCCACAGTTTCTATTGCATTAATATAATTTTCAAAATAAATCACCATGGATTTTTTTAATGAAATATCTTTAAATATTTTATCATATATTGCCTTATTTCTTAGATCATAATCAATATCTTTTAAGTTTTTATTATTACTATTATATGAAAGTATACCAAGTGGCTTTTTCCTTTGGGAAAACCTCGAATTTATTAAGCTTAGTGTTCTGAACAAATCTTTACAGGCACTTTCTTCTAATCGATCAATATCTTCAATCACTAACATAATGTTGTCTTTTTGTATAAGATTATCAATTGATTGTACATAATAAGATTGATGAATTTTCGTTGTATTCTTAGAATGAACTATCGCATATGGAAGTAAATATTTTGTGATTATATATGCAATAAATACAGAACCACAAATCAAAATGATATCTTTCGAATTGATTAAAAAATTAATAACTCCATAATCATTTAGTAAATTAATTAAATTTTTATAAACATCATTTTTATTGAGTGCTCCCATAAAATATAATTTTATAATTTCATGTATATGATTTGATAATATAGTTAATAAATGGATTATTTGATTTATTAATGTATATAAGGCAATTATCATTGCAATTTCAAAAATTTTCACAGATTTGTCTAGTTTATTAAGCCCTTTTGTATTATCCTTGATTTTTGAATATATTAAATAGAGAAAATCATTATCATAATTTTCTTCCCATGGCGAAATAACGATTGTCTTATATCCTTGTGCACTCAAAAAAGAAAAATCTAAAACGCTTTTTCCAACACCGAACTTTCCATCATGCAATATCCATTTCCTAATATCTCTAAGTTCTTGTGTTCTAAATAACTCTGTGTTTTCACCCAGCATAATATCATCTTCATAATAATATGCATTGTTAAGTAATAAAGATAGCTCTTTTACATATTGCTTTTTAGATGGTGATTTTCTTAAAAATTTTGATGGTTGCTTAAAAAACAATGCATAATGAAGCATTTCAATCACAGGATTATATATTGTTATTTCTGTCTGATATCTGAAAAGATTTAGATAAATATTACATCTATATTTTTTTCTTTTCCCATGTTTTTCATATTCTAGAACTAATTTCAATTTGCTTAAAGTGTTCGTAGTGTTTTTTATAACAAAATAAATATAACTTGTATCTATGTTTCCTTTTTCTATCTGTGCTGGATAATATTGATGATTTAATACATGTATTTTTAAGTTTGATATATCTTTCCCATTACTATCAAACTTTATTTTAAATATTCGTTTATCTGCTTCTTCATCTTTTTCATCATCAATGTCATCAAAATATATTGGATGTTCAATAATATCAATAAAATTTAAGCTGATATAACTAATATTGATTTTAAACTTTTCTGTTACAGGTATACAAATCAACAATGCTTCAATTAAAATATAAAACACGAATGGCATATAAGAAATACCTAAATCTGCATTGTTCACTTTTAGTTTTAGCAACAAATAAGAATTTAAAAAAATAACACGCTTAAAATTCATATCTTTTCTTAAAATCAGGCTTTCACATTTTCTAAATATTTTTTTATTTTTTAAAATATTATGAAAAAGAAATGAAAATAAAACAAACAAAAAAATTGATACAATACCAAATTCTATTCCATTCACATTATTTATATCTTTTGTAGATGAAACTTCTATAAGAAAAACTATTGATATGATCATAATTTGGGTTGTTATCGCTTTAAAATATGTTTTTATAAAAATCAATCTATCTCCTTGAATAGTCCTATAATATGCAAAACAATAAATTGGTAATATCCCTAATAAAATGAAAATAAAGAACAAAATAATTGCTTCAATTATAGAAATTTTATCTATTACTACCAATATATATGGACATAATATCGCAATCATCAATAAAGCAGTTATAATAATCGCAAATATATAGCCTACTTTATTTCTTTCTTCTAACATTTTTCCTAATTTCAACTGTAAATCCCCCTCATTTATCAATATATAAATTATACCAAATTTTCTCTATAAAATGTTTACCAAAAAGAGAAAAAAGAGCACCAAATACAATTTCATCTGGTACTCTTCCCTTATTTTATAATTTCATAGCCGCAAGTGCACCATCACGTACTGCTTCTAATGCCTGTGCAACTTCCTTACTATCGCCGATATTATATACTTCTTTATGATCTTTTAATTCTTCATACAATGTGCTATCTGATTTAGAACCTGTCGCATAAACGATATGTGTAAAAGTCTTTTTGATCAACTCGTTATTTTGTTCAAGTGTGACGGTATTGCCTTCTACTTTACATAGACGTGTATTCGTCATCATGTTAATACCGGATGCATATAGGCGTTTCATCATACCAATACGATCATTGATCACCATAACTTTGGCAATTTCATCTTCCATTTCGATAATGGTAATCGCAAGTGGTCCTCTAGCTTGATGACATAAATGTTCACTGACTTCACATCCAACCATGCCTCCACCGACAACTAAGACATTTCCACCAGGAATGACAACATTGTTTTCAATGATATTCCATGCAGTGATTGCGGTATCAAGATCAACTCCTGGAATTGGTGGAATGCTTTCTTTCGCACCCGTAGCACAGATGATTGCATCATAATCCTTTGCCATTTCTTTTGTAAATGGTGTCTGTAGATGAATGTTGACACCTAAACGCTGACATTCATTTTTCAAATAGATTACCCATTTGCTAATGGATTGTTTATGTGGTGGGATGCATGCTAAACATAATTGTCCACCTAAGTGATCACTGCTCTCATATAGTGTAACATCATGTCCTCGAAGTGCTGCCCAGCGAGCTGCCGCAAGACCGCCAATTCCACCACCTGCAATTGCCACATGTTTCTTTGTGGTACAAGGAATAATTTGCATCTCTTTTTCTCTGCCTACAGATGGATTGATGACGCAGGTCGCATGACGACGTTTTGTCTGTTCTCCAACACAGCCTAATACACATCCTGTACAAGGTGCAATTTCTTCATATTTTCCTTCTTTTGCTTTGTTTACAAAGTTTTCATCAGCCAATAAACTTCTACCTAATACAACACCATCCAAATGATCCTGATCTACAATCTTCATTGCCATCATTGGATCTGTTATTTTTCCTACAACAATCACAGGAATGGAAGCGACCTGTTTGATAGCTTTTGCCTGTGCAACATTGACACCTTCGATTTCTCCATGACTTGGAATAATTTTATTTGGTGATTCATATTGGGTACCACCACTGATTTCTAAAGCATCTACCCCATGTGCTTCTAATAGTGGTACTAATTGACAAATATCCAATACATGATTGCCACCATCTAATTTTTCATCCCCACTGATTCTTAAAATGATAGGGAAATCTTTACCACAGCGTTCTTTGATTGCATCCATCACCTCTAGCAATAATCTGGCACGATTTTCTAAACTGCCACCATACTGGTCACATCGTTTATTACGAAGTGGTGATAAGAAGCTGCCTAGCAGCATATAGGCATGGGCACAATGTAATTCAATGCCATCAAAGCCCGCAAGTTTTGCGTTATAGCTAGCCTGCGCATATAATTCAATGATATGAGGAATTTCTTCTAGTGTTACAGCTCTTGTTTTCTGCGCCATTGAATTTAAATACACACTGCTGGCAAGAGGTGGAATCCCCATAAAGGCACTGATACTTTCTGGTCCTGGATGCGTGATCTGAGGAATAATTTTTGCGCCTGCTTCATGTATCTTATCTGTAAATGCTTTATAGTGCTCAATGGATGCTTCACTTCTAAAACATAAGGTATTGCCTAAATAAGGCACGTTTGGATCTACACTTAATGCATCTAATATGATACAGCCAACACCGCCTCTTGCTCGTGCAAGCCAATATTCCTGCATAATATCATTGACTGTGCCTTCTTGACTTTCGTATCCTAAAGACATTGGCGCCATAAAAGTGGCATTGCGTAATTTCATAGAACCAATTGTGAGTTCTTCAAATAATTTTGATTTCATATTTCCTCCTATTTATAATGCTCTAGCAACTTCGTGTGCTTCTTTGATTGCATGTAATGCTCTTCTGGCTTGTTTTGCATCTCCAATTATATGATAAGGAATGGATAGTTCTTCACATGCCTTGCTCAGGGTTTCATGATTTCTTGCCTTTGAACCTACTGCCATAATCACACTGTCACATAGTACCTTTTCTTCTTTGCCATCTTTTTCAATCATGACACCATCTGGTAATATTTCTGTGACTTTTGCATTCACGATAGAATTGATTTGATTCATGTATAGGGATTCCATGACACAGATTTTACGAAGGGAGCCTAAATCTTTTGCGACTTCATCTAACATTTCTATAATGGTTACATTTTCACATCCATGTGCTTTTAGATATTCCGCAGTTTCTACACCAACAAGACCACCACCAATGACAACACAATGTCCATTTGTTTCTGTCATGCCATTTAGTACATCATGTGACTGGTATACCTGTTTTCCATCAGCGCCAGGAATTGGTAAGCTGATTGGTTCAGCGCCAATCGCAATAATCACTTCATCTGGTTTTATTTCCTTTATCAATTCATCGCTCACTTTCTGATTCATATGAATTTCTACACCCAGACGTTTTGCTTTTTCTCCATAAGATAATGCTGCTTCTTTCATTTCATTTTTTCTTGGTGCTTTGCCTGCGGTTAAAAACTGTCCGCCTAAATGATTGCCTGCTTCATAGACAACTGGTTCATGTCCTCTTTCTTTCAGGATGCATGCGGCTTCAAGACCTGCCACACCGCCTCCTGCAATCAATACTTTCTTTTTGTGTTGTGCAGGGTGTAATACATCTTGTGCTTCTTTACCTAAATATGGATTTCTTAAACAAGTAATAAATGGCATGGAAGGATCTGTAAATCCATCGTAACATCCTTGATCACAACCGATACAATAGGTAATTTCATCAATTTTTCCTGCTTTTGCTTTGTTACAGAAGTTCGCATCCGCTAGTTGTGCACGTCCCATCACGATCATATCTGCTTTATCTTCTTCCAGGATAGATTCTGCTAATTGTGGTGCATTGATACGACCAACTGCAATTGTTAACATACCGGTTTCTTTACGAATACGTGCAGCATTGTCTACATTAAAACCGTTTGGAATATCAATAGGTGGTACTTCATATTTCAATCCTGCCGTGATCATATTTCCACGAGATACATCTAATACATCTACACCTGCTTCTTTGGCAAGTTTACAGAAAGCAATGATATCTTCAATACTTAAGCCTTCTTTGAAATAATCATCCTGCGCATCGATACGCATAAGTAATGGCATATCTTCTGGCATATGCGCACGAATGGCACGAATACATTCTAATGGGAAACGTGCGCGATTTTCAAAGCTTCCTCCATATTCATCTTCACGATCATTTAAGCCAGGAGATAACATGGAGTGTGGCAAATAGTTATGGGCACAATGAAATTCGATACAATCATATCCTGCTTCCACAGCACGTCTTGCGCCCTGTCCAAAGCATTCTACAACTTCATGCAGTGTTTCTATAGTGACTGCTGGTATTGTATAACCATGTACATTCATATCACTGGCTACTAAAATTTGGGCTTTAGGATCCATCCCTGCGGCAATACTTCCCTGCCATAACTGAACACCGCATTTTCCACCTGCTTCATGAATTGCATCACAAAAACGTTTGTGAGAAGCAATGTAGCTGTCTTGATGGATACCTAAAAACTTACGTGGGGCACTTGGTGTATGAACGCTACAAACTTCACTAAGATTTAGCCCACATCCTCCTTTGACTCTTGCGACCTGATAGTCAATGATCTGCTGCGTCACATTTCCATCCTCCGCAGCCATTTTGGTTCCCATGGCAGGAAATACAACACGATTGTTTAAATGCATTCCCTTGATATCAATGGGTGTAAATAGTTTTTCAAACATAGAAAAAACCTCCTTATTGTTACTTCTATTATAGCGCTTACAATCAGAGGCTTCTTATCATATAGTATTGTGAAATTCTCATTTTTGTAGATTTCGATAGGCACTGGGCGTACAGCCAACAGCTTTTTGAAAAGCTCGCTGAAATGTCATCATACTCTCAAATCCACAATCTAAGGCAATATGGGTAATCTGCATATCTGTAGCTTTTAATAATGCTTTCGCAAAGTGGATACGGATACGTTGTAATTCCTGATAAAAACTTGTGTCATAGCTTTCCTTCAACAATTGTGATATGGCATGTGGAGTCGTATCTAAAGCAACTGCTAAAGATTCTATTGTGACAGCTTGAAAAAAATGCAGGTATAAATACTGTTCAATTTTCAAAAATAAATCTTGATGTTCGTAAATATGCAGTTCATCCATGATATGTTCTTTTCGATATTGTAAGGGATGCATACCGGTATAGCTTTCAAATACACGATAAAATGTAGCTGTACTGTCAAAATTCATTAAATCTGAAATATAAGATATTGATAATTCTTCAAAATGCAGTAAAGCACAGGCGTTGATTACCTTGCCATACTGGGTCAGTTCTTTTAATGTATATCCACAGCGTTCTTTGATCATTTGATTTACATAATGGGGATTGCGATTGATTTTATCTGCGATATCCTGTAATGATACATCACTTGCCGGTGCACACAGGATATGTTGAATGGCTTTCCAGACTTCATCATGTGTTTGTTTATTTTTTGATGATAAGGCATAGCGGCAAAACAGCATATGGATTTCCATGGTTAGATATAAAATCAGATTCTTAGCGCCAAATTGTTTTTCCTGCTGTTCCTTGCAAAGACGCATAATACATTCTTTGATATATGGCTCCTCACATTTCATATATGGTCTTGTTTCATATACCAGCTGTGCATTTTTGCCACGTTCATGCTTCTCCCAGATCATATGCATAAATACTCCGATATAAAAACGGATGATCACGACTTCTACGGATGAAATAATGGATGCTTCATATAGATGATAAGGATACATACATAAAAATGTATCTTTTTCTAATGGAAAGTGTTCCCCATTGATACAGATATCCCCTTTTCCATTCAACACATACCAAAGTTCTGCCTGTATATGTCGATGTAAGGGAATATCTTTTTTGATCGTGGTATGTATGACCTGAATTTCTTTTTCTTTATATTGATCATAATAATCAATGCCTGTAAACCAATCCTTTTGTTGTTTCATATGCTTTTTCCTTTTTTCTTATTATACTATATTTTTCATCACCAGCAAAAGAAAACGTGGCATATTTGCCACGCATTTTCTAATACCGGTTAGTTGCCGCCTGGACCATCCTTACGTTCTCTGGTATCAGGATAATATTTCAGGTTGTTATTGGTCCATTGGTTATTGCCAGCTGTTTTCTTGTTGTCCTGCTCATATGCAGGTTTTTTCGTTTCTTTCATTTTCATCACCCATCTTATTATGGATGTTTACCCTGAAACGTATTCTTCTTTTAAAATACTATAAATCATATCATCATACACAATTCCCTGATATCCTTTTAAACATCTGCGAATGACACCTTCTTTTTGAAATCCCAAAGCTTCTACCAAATGCATAGAAGCCGTATTTTCACATAATACCCTTACAGATATCACATCCATTTCATCATCGTAAAAGATATGATGTATCAATGCTGTCATTGCCTCTTTCATATATCCCTGATGTGCATATGCTTCCTCTAAGTAACAGGATAAACTACATGCTTTCACGCCATATCGAAGACTATCACGTTCCACAAAAATTGCCCCAATAACTTTTTGCGAATTGATCATTTCTAACATATACACTGGTTCATCTTTATCCATCAACATGGTGTGAATTTGTTTTTTATTCATTTCTTTTAAGCCATTATAACGTAATACATAAGGTGTGTTTTGTATTTTATAAATTGCATCAACATCCTCATCACATGGCTTTCTGATAGATAAGCGTTTTGTTTTTAATATATTCATGCTGCTTGCCCAAAAACAGATGTAAACGCCTGAATATTGTTTTGCGTTTTACTTTTATCATATACCGCAAACAAGATTTCATGAAAACCTGATTTCATATCTTCATCTATCAATAATTCTTTCCATATCTGCGCAATTCGTTTGGGATCATTGCGAAATACCCCACATCCAAATGCACCTAAGATGATATGTGTATTTCCCATTTCATGAAACAACATCAAAATCTTTCGCATTCTGGTTTTCATCATCCGATAACATGCTTCTTCATCTTCCCCTCGTGACAATGCAACGCCAAGATTTACTGCAGGACTGGTAATGATATCCGCTAACTTTGGTTCTGGTAAAAACGCATATTGTTCATCACGGATATAGACAACATCTGAGGAATAAATCATGGTATCACTGTAACATTTTGTCTTAATAGATTGATGATAGTCATAAAATTCTTTTTGAAAACGAAGCTGTGTTACATACAGATTACTGCCAAAACATAAACTTTCCTCCTGTGCTAGTGAACCATTTAAAAATCCACCACCAGGATGATAGGCACTGGCGAAATTCAATACACCGTATTTTTGATTTGTTCTGGTAATTGCCTGAATGATATCAATGTTTTCAATTGTGATCTTTCCAGCAAGTGGTTTTGTGAAAGGAAACTGTAACTGTTCACTTTGTGATACAGATATTAATCTGCATACATCCAAACTATGGGCATGCTTTTCTTTCAAATCAATTTTTTGTTCATGATATAAATAATACCCCTGCCTGAAACAGTCTAATGTCTGTTGGGCAATCGTACTTAATTCATTTCTTTTCATAGGTTATTCCTTTTCTGTTTTGATAGCATCCTGTTGTATTTGATCATATTCTTTACACACGTCTTTTGAAGATTTTCCTTCCAGCATTTCTCTTCCCAGATTTCGTATAACTTCCCATTCACCAAATGGCAAACTGGTATCTTCCATCGGGATCGTGATGCCATGATAAATATCATGAATTGCATCTTTTCTTTCATTTCCCATATAAGAGAAATCCATTTGATCTGTTTCAACTGGTGGCAAAGCTTTTAATTCTTTGGCAATCTGCATCATATTATCTTCTTTTAAAATATAACTTAATGCTTCTTTTGCATATTCCATTTGTTTACTTGAAGGATTGATGGCAAATTTTCTGGCACTCGTTACAACAAATCCTCCTCCATCAGCCAACACATTGGCGCTCGTCATTTCATAATGGAAAGTAATATCACTCATATCATAGTTGGAAGATGCCGCAATACAAACGCCATGCCCGGCTTTAAAATCAGCTAAAGATTCATCAGGTGTTTTTTCCAATGCATACTTTTTGTCCATATATCCTTTGTCTATAAACAGTTCCAGTAAATCAAATCCATCTTTCATATAAGTACTGATAGGTGTTTTCCCATCTTTTAAATCATTTAAGAGCTGATCTTTTTTATCTGAAGTATACACTTGTGATAATCCACTTACCATGGCAGGTACGGTTAAACCATAACCTTTATTTCCAACGTATGGAGTGATGCCGTTTTTCTTTAATGTTTCAAATACAGACAACATTTCTTTTTGATTTTTTGGGACACTTAATCCATATTGATTTAACACATCCACATTCCAATACATTCCATATGCCGCATAAACTAGTGGAACGGCGAATATTTTATCATTGTACGTTGCCGTATTCAAAGCCGTTTTGGTTAAGTTATCAATGCCTTCCAGATCACTTAGATCTGTGAATAATCCAGCATCTCCCAGCTTTTTGATATCTTCATCTAGCACAATATATAAATCAATATCATTGTCTTGTTTTAACTGGGTATCCAAGTAGGAGCGATAATCTTCTTTTTCTCCATCTTTGGAATAATAGCTAGCTGTACGTTCAATAATATGGATTTTAGAATCATCTTTCGCTAACAGTGCATCATTCCATACCTTACTGTTTAATACGTCTATTTCAAACATCGTCAATGTTACTTCTTTTTGTGTATCGTATTCTTTTTTTAATCCCTGTTTTTCACTATTACATCCACCAAGCAATAACGCACCTACACAGAGCATACTAAGCAAACCACGCTTTTTGTTTAACATAAAACTACTCCTTTCCATATGATTCTTCATCACTGATATGAATTTGTGGATGTTTTAACAGCTCTTTAAACTGTTCTTCTGGAATTGGTTTTGATACTACATATCCCTGAATGATATCACAATTCATCTTCTGAAGAATTTTAAACTGTTCAATTGTTTCAATGCCTTCTGATACGGTAGAAAGCTTTAATTTATTCGCCATATCAATGACAGAGGAAATGACGGTTTTCTCTTTTGGATCATCTAGATTATCGGAACGGAAGAATGCTTTATCCAGTTTGATTGTATCTACATTTACATCAATCAACATATTCAATGAAGAATAGCCACTGCCAAAGTCATCCAGCGAACACATGAAGCCAGCATCATGAATTTTATTTACCGCATCTGTCACAATCTTCATATTTTCTGTGAACATGGATTCTGTTAATTCTATTTCTAACAGTCCTGTTGGTATCTTATACTTTTCCTGTAGTTCTTGATATGGCCGGATAAAGTCAGCATCATTTAAATGAACTCGGGAAAGATTTACGGAAATCGGTACAGGGGTGATACCTGTATCCATCCAGTTTCTTAAATATTGGCATACTTTTTCAAAAACATATAAATCTAATTTAATGATGAAGCCGTCTTTTTCAAATACCGGGATAAATTCATTTGGCGGAATCAGTGAACTATCTTTTGCCCGCCAGCGTACAAGTGCTTCCCCACCATCAATACGGGATTCTTTTAGATTTGCCTTTGGCTGAATAAATACTTCAAATTCATGATTTGCCAAAGATTCCTCCATGCGATTCTCCAAATCTTTTTCTCTATGCATACGAATACGCTCCAAATCAGAGAAAAACATGCATTTATATAAGAAAGTTCCTTTCGCACCTTTTTCATTACGACGAGCTGTGTTTGCCCGATCCTGAATCAGATAGATGGACATTTGTGGGTTATCAATAATATATACACCAGCGCTTAATACCAGATAATATTTTTCTTCCAGTCCCTCGTTGAAAGCATTAATACTATGGGAAATCTGATCCATTTTATTTAATATTTCTTGATCACTCTGCGTTTTCACAAGCAATAAGAATTTATCCGCAAAACTTCGACACATCAATTCATCTGGTAACAGCTGTTGCTCAATATTCTTATATACATGCTTTAGCATCTTATTTCCACGACTTGTGCCAAAAGTTTCATTGATATATTTAAAATGCTGGATATCAATTATGATCATGGAATAATAATTACTCGGATGTGCTTTAATTTTTATTTCTGCTTCATTATAAAAACGTGTGGTATTGTATCCCTTTGTCACAGGATCCATATATGCGATGTTAAACAGTCTGTGATTATTGGTATAATAATTATAAAATAAGGCAGACCAGATTATCAGCATCAAAATGAAAATAATAATGGTATTGCGTAAGGATTCATCAAAGATTGTATGGAAAGTATCAGATATCGCAGCTGTACGATCAATTACTAGCACTGCATATAAATTTCCCAGTTTCATCGGTGTATAAGAAGCCAGTTTTTCTACATTGTTTTTAAACTTTATCTCCACCACTACGCTTTGATTATCAGAAAGTGCCTTTTTTAAATCTGTAATATCACTTTCTTCCAATTCGGTTTGTTCATGTAAGGAATAATACATATTGTTAGAATTGATTATGACACCTTCTTGTTTGGACTTGATCACAAAAGTACCATCACGTTCCATCACATGTAAAAACATATCTTCATTATTATATGACTCACATAATTTTGCAGTTCCTTTTGAAAAATCCGTAATCGCAATAATGGCTCCGTTGACTTCTCCTTTTTTATCCATCATTGGATATACATACACCAGTCCTTCATCAACAGTAAAGGTATTGTTGTAGATATGTGGCTGTTTATCTTTTTTTAATGTATCAAAAAGTTCTTTGGTGGATATCTTTTGATGAAAATCCGTATAGAATTTTCCTTCATCATTGACAGCAGTGACCATGATAAAATCATTTTGTTGTACACTGGATAATATCTTTTCATTCATTTGATCAATTTGATAAGTTTGTGCTACATGGGCCAACACATCCAGATCATTTTCCATTTGTAAATCTAACAGCTCTACTACACGTTGATTCATATCCTGTAAGTGTTTTGTAGCGTCCATAAAAATCTCATGGTTTGTATTTTTCAGGTATGTATAGCTTAAACCCATTGTAATACATATCACGATTACCAATGCACCAATAAATGTCCATATTTGCTTTTTGAACGCAAACTGCTTTTGATTATTATTCATACTGTCACATCCTGTCTTATTTTAGTGATATTTTTCCTGAATCAATTGTATTTGTTGTTTCATTTCCTGACTGATGTTACGATGGAACAGGTAAACATAATGATGATCTTTTTGATAATAACATATACTATAACATTCATACCAGAGGGTTTCATCTGACATGATCCGATAATGTATATGCTTGATTTCTTTATGTTCATGATAGGCTTTTTTCAGAGAAGATAAAGTAAATGTTTCAATAAACTCATCTACATCATCCATATAAATTTCCTTACTATAAGCACGCAGTGCCTGATCATATGTATCATGAAAAAGATTTGCTTTTTCATTGTTATCATGGTAAATCTTTACACTACATAATGCTTCATCTAAATCAACACATACAGAAAAATCACAGTTGCGCATAATAATCTCACGATTCATCATTTCTATAGCATCTTTTTCCATCTGGTATTGGTTTTCTAACTGATCTCGATATTTCTTTCTTTGACCATGGAAAATTAAATAGATAGTAATGATGGATACAAGTATCATAGCAATTAATAAAACCACTATAAAAACCGTATTTCTCTCAACCTGTGCAATCTGTGTCGCAAACATATCCGCACGCATAATTGTCACAATCTGCCAATCGTTAATTTCATGTACCGGTGTTGTACAAAGAATCAATGTCGCATCATTTCCCTGGATTTCAAATACACCGGTTTTCTGTTTGGCAATACTGTCTTTTAACTGCTTCACCGTGGAGTCATTATTTCCATTTTCCTTGATGGTTGCATAAAGACCATCATCATTTAATTTGATCATATCTGATGCAGGACTTTTTAATAACCAGGCACCATCTTCACTATTCACAATAAAGGTTCTTCCCTTTCCTTCCTGGAAAGCAAATAACTCATTGGTATAGTAACGCTGAACCATAACTTCACAATATAAAGCACCTTTTTGTACATTATTTCGATATACTGGTGTCTGAATCAACACAATCGTATCTCCTGCCTCATTCATATACGCAGGTGATATACTGCTTTCCCCTTTGGAAATTGCTGTTTCTTCATTTTTGATATAACTGAAATCGATGGTATCATCATTATGGTCAATTCCCTTTCCATCCATATCCAGATAGAAAGTACTATATAAATCATTATTACGTGTAAATTCTCTTAAAGCATATTTCAATGTATTGTGATCAAAAAGAATTGACTCTGAAAGATAATTCAATTTCTGTACATCTTTTTCTAATGAACTGACCACTTTGCTTTCTACGATTTCCGTTGTACTTAACAGATAATCATAAGAAGTATCATTGATCTGCGCAATCACATTATCCTTTACCCGATAAGCTCCTATACCAAGAAAAGCGATGACGAAAAGCAGAATGATGATAAAAAATCCTGTGTTCTTCTTATAATGAAACTTCTCCTTATTCATATCCTTAACCTGCCTCTCACCCTGGGCCAAACAATGAAAGCTTTAGAAAAAGATTATAAGCATATCTTTCTCTTTTCCTATTGTAACCGGTTTCTATGTTCTACTTTTATTATATAACAGTTACCTACTGATAACAATGCACTTTCGATGTTATATCATATTTATATCATATTTTTTTGAAAAAAGACAAAAAAATGCCAGTTATATTTCATATTTTCACTTATTTTCCTCATAATGACGATATCGTTTTGAGCTCTTATGAAGATCATAATACTCTCGTTTATCTTTATACATTGCTGCATCAGCTGCCGCAATCATTTTATCAAGCTGGGCAGGCTCCTTGAACCATATCGCACCCAACGCTATCTGAAGCATATCATTTTCCTGTATCTTTTCCCGCATTTCCTTTATTTTCTGATAGAAAATCGCTTCCTCGATATTTTGATAAATAATCACAAATTCATCTCCACCAATACGATAAATTCTAGCTTTCACAAATACTTCTTTCATATAAGCAGCTGCCTGAATGATAATTTCATCACCCTTTGCATGTCCATACATATCATTGATATCCTTTAATCCATTAATATCTAAGAAAACTAATCCCATTGTTATCTGTTGATGCTTAAATTGTTCAATATCTTCAATATAACGATTACGGTTATAAAAAGATGTTAAAGTATCATGATAGCTTAAGCGTGATAATTCTTCTTCTGCCTGATTTCGCTTAATTGATAAACTAATGAAATAACATAACGTTTCTAATAAAGACGCAATATTCTGTATTTTCTCAATCGGTGGATTATCTACACCGATGATGCCCGCAATCTGTCCATTGCTTTTTAATGGAGATGAAACCAGACGATAAATATTATTGGTTTTTAACAGTTCATATTCTTCTTTTGAGTTTTCCTTTAATTCTTCTATATTATTTAATATCATATAATTTCGTTCTTTAAAAGATCTTAACCAGCGTTCAATTACAGCAAATGGTAAATCTTTTAAATCCAGTATAGAGCCTACCCCAGATTTACACCATTCCCAATCCTTATTGACTAATTCACCTTTTAGGCTGACTAAATAAACACGATCAGCACATAAATAATTACCAATTTTTTCTAAAACAATATTGATACTCTGATTGATATCATGAATATCATATAAAATATGGATACATTCTACGATGATCTGTTGTGCTTCCAACGTTCTCTGTAACTCGTTTTTTTCATTTTCAAGCTTTGTCATATCAAAGGCAATTTCTAATCGTGCAATACGTTCATCCCATAAAATCTTACGATCCTTCAACATATAATGCTTATTTGTGATGGGATTATCAATTTCCCATGAATAAATTTCATTTTCTTTCAATAATGGATTTGTACAGAATGGGCAGGGACTTGTTCTTCCCTGCAATACTTCATAGCACTTTTTACCATAGAAATCATTTGCATGAAATGTTTCCTGTCCTGCCTGATTCAAAAATAACAATTCATAAGTTTCTATATCACTTACATAAAGCAGTTCAGATATTTCATTTAACGGCGCCTGTAACTGATCTGCCATCATTGATAAATATTCACGTTTTTTACGATTCTCTTCTTCCGCTTTCTCAACTTCCATCTTTTGTTTCGTGACTTTTGATGTATAAATCGCAATTAATGCCGCAATAAAAAGACATATACTGATTAAGATAATCAATCCATGCATTGCTCGTCGTACGGTTCTTTCTGTGTATACTTCTGCCGCATTTACAGCAGCGTTTGTTTCTGTGAAAAACTGTTCACTTAAAGTGAACAATTGTTGCTTATCTTCTCCCTTGCGTACCAGATTGATTTCCGCTTTGATCTGTTTCCATAATTCATCTACCACAAGCAGCTGCTGTTGGAAATCCTTATCATCCAAACAAATCAAATCATTCTCATCATCACCCTTTTGTAAACCAAGAATAAGTTTATCCAGACGTTTTATCAATGCATCATCCTGCATACCAGAAAGCTCTTGTTTTACAAGCATCTGAGAAGCTCCACGAACAACCCCTGCATAATTCACAACTCTTGCGTTTCCTTGTACATTTTTAATCGAGAAAAGAGCAACCAACACAGATAAAATCAATGCCAGCGTCAGCGTCACAGGTAATAATTTCTTCTGCATAGTATCCCCCCGCTTTATGATCTTTATTATATTAATCATACTACTTATTTGAAAATAAATATAGCTATATACGATTTAATTCGGTTGTTTTTACATTTTCATTTGCTTTCCTATCACTTATTTGCATATAAAGTTCACAAGTTCTTAACAATACATAAAAAAAGATGAAATTTCATCTTTTTTTATCCTTATGCCTGAAGTCTTTTTATGATGGAAAGTTTATCTTCCCTCCATGAAGAATATAATTCTTCATTATCTTCCCATAATTCTTTTAATTCACTATGATCAGATAAAACGGCTTCTAAAGCTTTTACAGCTTTCTGTTTCAAAGGGTGAACATCAAGATTTTTGATAGATTCCATCCAGTGAATGTATGTATCATCATCACAACGCTGTTCTGTACCATTTAAAATGGTATCCATGATTGCGGCAGAAACAATCGCGTATTGTCCATCATCATACTCTACATATTCACTTGTGATTACATCATCAAGATACTGTCCCATATCTTTCAGCAAATCTTTGGATGCCATTAAATCTTCTAAAGCATCATAAGCTGTATCATCATCAAAAACTCCATAATTCCATGCGCCCATAATTATTTCCTCCTAATTTCCTTATATTGCAGCTAGCACAAAAGCTGATAAGACAAGTAATGCTGTTATCTGTAAGAAAAGATTGATGATATCCGGTAATATAGATGCAGTGTTTTGACGTAATTGCTTTGTGATTGGTAAATCATATCCTTTTGTGAAAATGATATTTACGATAATCTCCATCATAAAAATCGCAACTAATATAGATTTATCACCCATGGAAAACCCACCAGTTAAGTTACTATGAGCCTTTACCTGTTGTCCAATTTCATTCCATTTATATAACATCGTACAGCCAATCATCACGATGATAATCCATGATACGACATTCACAATCTTCCTTAAGGTTTTCATAAGCATTATCCTTTCGGATATATGATAACACAAAAAGCGATAACAATCAGTAATTTACTGAAGTTATCGCTTTTACTTAATCTTCTAACTCATTCATAGAAATGGTTGTGAAATTCAATGATTCTAATACCTTTAAAATAGCATTCGCTGTATCAAAAGATGTGAAACAGCTGATGTTATTTTCCGCAGATACACGACGAATCAAGAAACCGTCATTCGTGACTTCTTTTTCATTTGACATCGTATTGATGACATAGTTGACTTTTCCTTTACGGATGATATCTAACACATTGTTTTCATCATCTTCACTGATTTTCTTAACCGTTTTCACATGAATATCATGTTCATTTAAGAAGGCTGCAGTTCCTGCTGTTGCTAAGATTCCATAACCAATGTTAGAGAAACGTTTTGCGATGGCTAAACCTTCTTCTTTGTCCATATCCGCAATGGTCATTAAGACATTGCCATGATTTGGAATTTTAACACCACTTGCAAGTAATGCTTTATAAAGTGCTTTTTCAAGTGTGACATCTCCACCAAGTGCTTCACCGGTTGATTTCATTTCAGGTCCAAGTACCGTATCGACACTTCTTAGTTTCGCAAAAGAGAAAACTGGTGCTTTTACAAAGACACGATCGCCTTCTTCTTTTACTGCATCTAATGGATATCCCTGTTCTTGTAAGCTATGTCCTAATACACATTGTGTTGCGACATGACTCATTGCTACTCCTGTAATCTTAGATAAGAATGGAACAGTACGAGAGCTTCTTGGATTTACTTCCAGTACATATACCTTTTCTTCTTTATCTACGATAAACTGAATGTTATATAATCCAATGAACTTAAAGCCTTTTCCAATACGAATACCATATTCAATGATGGTATCCTTCACTTTTTGTGAAATGGATTGTGGTGGATAGACACTGATAGAATCTCCAGAGTGAATACCAGCACGTTCGATATGCTCCATGATGCCTGGGATAAAGACATGTTCTCCATCACAAATCGCATCGATTTCAAGTTCTTTTCCGACAACATATTTATCGACAAGGATAGGTGCGTCATGACTGATTTCCTTTACAGCTGTTGCCATATAAATCTTTAGATCATCATCATTGTGTACGATTTCCATCGCACGTCCACCCAATACATAACTTGGACGAACAAGTACTGGATAACCAATCTTATTGGCAATGACAAGGGCTTCTTCTACCGTTACTGCTGTTTCACCAGTTGGCTGAGGAATATCTAATTTATGAAGCATTGCCTCAAATTCATGACGATCCTCTGCTTCATCAATACTTTGTAGCGACGTACCTAAAATTTTAACACCGCGTTCTACTAATTTATCCGCTAAGTTAATGGCTGTTTGTCCACCAAACTGTACAATGACACCTAATGGCTGTTCCAAGTCAACGATATGCATAACATCTTCAATCGTTAATGGTTCAAAATACAGCTTATCTGATATAGAGAAATCGGTAGATACTGTTTCTGGGTTGTTGTTAATGACGATAGCTTCATATCCTGCTTCACGAAGTGTCATGACACAGTGTACAGTCGCATAGTCAAATTCTACACCCTGACCAATACGGATTGGTCCACTACCCAATACAATAATTTTTTTACGATCTGTACGAACAGATTCGTTTTCATCTTCATAAGTAGAATAGAAGTATGGTGTTGCACTTTCAAATTCTGCCGCACAGGTATCTACCATTTTATATACAGGAACGATACCATTTGCTTTACGCAAATCATAGACTTCACGTTCCTTCATGCTCCATTTACGAGCAATATAGCTGTCCGCAAAGCCGTTTTCCTTCACAAGACGCAATGTTTCTATATCCTGTGGATGCGCCATCATTTCTTTTTCAAGCGCAATGATGTGTGCAAATTTATCTAAGAACCAATCATCAATCAATGTGATCTCATGAATCTTTTCTACACTTTCGCCTCGACGAATCAGTTCTGCGATACCAAACATACGCAAATCATCTTTGACATGAATCTTTTCCCAAAGTTCTTCGGTAGATAATGCGTCAATCTCCTTATTGTCGATATGATCGCATTTCATTTCTAAGGAACGTACTGCTTTTAAGAAACTCTCTTCAAAGCTTCGTCCTATAGACATGACTTCTCCGGTTGCCTTCATCTGTGTTCCTAAACGACGATCGGCATGTGGGAACTTATCAAATGGGAAACGTGCAAGTTTTGTGACGATATAATCTAATGTTGGCTCAAAGCAAGCATAACTTGTTTTGGTAATTGGATTGATGATTTCATCTAATGTTAAACCAACAGCAATCTTTGCCGCAAGTTTTGCGATTGGATAACCCGTTGCTTTAGAAGCCAAAGCACTGGATCTTGATACACGAGGATTTACCTCGATAATGTAATATTTAAAGGAATTTGGATCTAAGGCAAGCTGTACATTACAGCCACCACAGATTTTTAATGCACGAATGATTTTCAAGCTTGCGTTACGCAGCATCTGATGTTCACGATCACTTAAGGTCTGCACAGGTGCCACAACCATGGAATCTCCGGTATGGATACCAACCGGGTCAATGTTTTCCATGTTACAAACAACGATAGCATTATCGTTGTAGTCACGCATAACTTCATATTCGATTTCTTTAAAGCCGGCAATGCTTTTTTCAATCAGACATTGATGTACTGGTGATATTTTTAATCCATTGTCTGCGATAATGCGAAGTTCTTCTTCATCATCCGCAAATCCTCCACCAGTACCACCCAGGGTATAGGCAGGACGCACAACGACTGGATAACCAATCTGATTAGCAAAAGCTACAGCTGCATCTACTGTATGTACGATATCACTTTCTGGTACTGGTTCATTGATTTCATACATCAGATTACGGAACAATTCACGATCCTCTGCCTTATTGATTGCTTCTAAATCTGTTCCTAAGATTTCTACATTGTATTCATCCAAAATTCCAGAATTCGCTAATTCTACAACCAGATTTAATCCTGTCTGCCCACCAAGGCTTCCAAGGATGGCATCCGGGCGTTCTTTATAGATAATACGGCTGGCAAAATCCAGCGTTAATGGTTCAATATAAACACGATCGGCAATCGCGGTGTCGGTCATGATCGTCGCAGGATTGGAGTTGATCAAGATCACTTCATAACCTTCTTCACGAAGCGATTGACATGCCTGACTTCCCGCATAATCAAATTCTGCGGCCTGTCCAATAACGATTGGTCCAGATCCGATCACCATGATCTTATGTATATCTGTACGTTTTGGCATATTACATATTCTCCTTTTCCATCAGTTTCATAAAGTCGTCAAACAAATAGTTGGCATCTTCTGGTCCAGGACTTGCCTCTGGGTGATACTGCACACTGAATACTGGGTATTTACTGTGTTTTACACCTTCCACACTTTTGTCATTTAAGGCACGGTGTGTTAGCACTAAATCAGTACCTGCAAGACTTTCTTCCTCTACCGCAAACCCATGGTTTTGGGAAGTGATTTCTACCTTGCCACTTGCAAGATTGACTACTGGGTGGTTACATCCTCGATGACCAAATTTCAACTTTGTGGTATTGGCGCCACATGCTAAAGAAATTAGCTGGTGTCCTAAACAGATACCAAAGATTGGTACTTGCCCCATCAATTTTTGAATTTCTTTGATTGGACCTTCCATATCTTTAGGATCTCCTGGACCATTACTTAACATCACACCATCTGGATGAAGTGCCATAATTTCTTCTGCACTTGTATCATATGGTACGACGATTAAATCACAGTTACGTTTTGATAATTCACGAATAATGCCATGTTTTGCGCCAAAATCCATCAATACGACTTTCTTTCCACGATTTGGAATAGGGAAAGGCTTTTGGGTAGACACACGTTTTACCTGATCATGTAAGAAGTCTGTGTTTTTTAACATGGAAACAGTTTCTTCCACATTAACACCTTCATCTGCCATGATGGCACGCATGGTACCCTTATTTCTAATTTTTCTGGTAATGGCACGGGTATCCACGCCATAAATACCAGGTATATGCTTTAACTTTAAAAATTCATCGACACTCATATCGCCGCGGAAGTTGCTTGGTTTTTCACATGCTTCCTTCACCACAAATCCAAACACTGCTGGATTCAGGCTTTCAAAATCATCACGGTTGATGCCATAGTTACCGATCAATGGATAGGTCATCATGACGATTTGCCCACAATACGACAAATCACTTAATACCTCCTGATATCCACTCATCCCTGTATTGAATACTAATTCTCCCACTTGATAATTATCTGAACCAAATGCGTATCCCTTATAACAGCTGCCATCCTCCAGTATTAAATATCTTGTCTTCATAAAACGAGAGCAACCTCCTTTTTGTTTATATTTTATTGTTACTATTTATTCATCCAAGACTCATCTTTAGGGTCTTTTTTCCATGCTTTCAGTTTTTCTAAATCACTTTCTTCGATATAGTTATTTTCTAAAGCAACACCAATCAATACATCATAATTGCTTAATGTAGAATATGGTACATCCAGTGCTTTGAAGCATTCATCAGCTGCTGGTAATAAGTATGTAAAGATAGCGACAACACCGATTACGATGGCACCAGCTTCACGAAGTGAATCTACAACATCTTTTACACTTCCACCTGTAGAGATTAAATCTTCTACAACGACAACTTTTTGTCCTGGTTCTACTTTACCTTCGATTTTATTTCCTTTTCCATGTGTTTTATTGCTGCTTCTTACATAGCCAAATGGTTTGTTTAATTTGTCCGCAACCATCGCACCCCAAGGGATACCTGCAGTAGAAGTACCAATGATCACGTCTGCATCATTGTAGTTTGCTTTGATTTCTTCTACAAAACCTTCCACAACAACACTTCTTTTTTCTGGAAAGCTTAATACCAGACGGTTGTCACAATAAATTGGACTTTTGATTCCACTTGCCCATGTAAATGGACTTGTTGGCTGTAAAGATACAGCTTTGATAGAAAGCAGGTTTTCTGCTACGATTTTTTCTACGCTCATTATTTTCCCTCCATAATTGCTTCAATTTCGTTATATGTTTTATAAGGATCTTCACTCTTTGTGATACTTCTTCCTACAACGATGTAGTCACAGCCTTCTTCTTTGGCAAATGCTGGTGTTGCGACACGTTTTTGATCATCTTTTGAATCACTTGCCAAACGAATACCAGGTGTCACGGTTAAGAAATCATCACCGCATGCTTCATGGATGCCTCTTGCTTCATGAACAGAGCATACAACCCCATCCAAACCACTTTCTTTCGCAAGTTTTGCGTAAGAAATAACAACGTCCTGAACTTCTCCAGGAATCAATAATTCGTTGTTCATCGCTTCCTTGCTTGTACTAGTTAACTGTGTAACAGCGATACATAATGGACGTTTTCCATTTACTGCACCTTCCGCAAGGCCTTCCATAGCCGCTTTCATCATGGCACTGCCACCAGCTGCATGCAGGTTTACGATATCGACATCTAATTTTGCTAAATTCTTCATACCGTTTTTTACAGTATTTGGAATATCGTGCAGTTTTAGATCCAAGAAGATTTTGTGTCCTCTTGCCTTGATTTCACGAATCATTTCAAATCCAAATGCATACGTTAATTCCATTCCCACTTTTACATAAATTGGTTCACTGAACTTATCCAAGAAACTGATCACATCTTCTTTTTTTGAAAAATCCAGCGCTACGATTGTTTTACTCATCCTCTATGACTCCTTCCGATTGCTTCCTTGATATCTGAAATACCATACTTCTTGAACACTTCTGGTAATTCCTCTATTATTTTAACACAACAATAAGGATCGATAAAGTTCTGCATACCAACTTCTACAGCACTTGCCCCTGCATACAAAAACTCTAATACATCCTCTGCTCTGGTAATACCGCCTACCCCGATAATTGGGATATTGACAGCTTGTGATACCTGATAAATCATACGAATCGCAACTGGCTTGATGGCAGGTCCACTTAATCCTCCAGTAAGATTTGCTAAAATTGGTTTTCCTGTTTTTAAATCCAAACGCATCCCCATCAAGGTATTGATCATGACGATACCATCTGCCCCTGCTTCTTCTACCGCTTTCGCAATTTCTACGATATCCGTAACATTTGGTGATAACTTCACATAGACAGGTTTTGTGGCAGCTTCTTTTGCCATACGTGTTACTTTTGCGGCAAGCTCTGGTTTTGTACCTAGACCAATCCCACCATGTTTTACATTTGGACAACTGATGTTTAATTCATAAGCTTTCACAACATCACTGCTGTTTAGTTTTTGAATGACTTCGACATAATCTTCTTCACTGGCACCTGCCACATTGGCAATGATTTCTGTATCAAACTGTGCCAGCCATGGCAGTTCTTTTTCCATGATCACATCAACACCTGGATTTTGAAGTCCAATAGCATTCAACATACCACTTGGTGTTTCCGCAACACGTGGGGTTGGATTACCAAAACGTTTTTGTGGCGTTGCGCTTTTAATAGCGATACCACCTAGCTTTGATAAATCATATAATTCAGCATATTCTCTACCGAATCCAAAGCATCCACTTGCAGGAATGATTGGGTTTTTCAGGTTTAATCCTGGCAGTTTTACTGATAAATCCATTAGTATTCCACCTTTCCGATAGGGAACACCGGACCTTCTTTACAGATACGGTGATACATGTTTTCCTCTTTTTTATCTTTGGCAACACATGCCATGCAGGCACCAATACCACATGCCATACGGCTTTCAAAACTCATATATCCTTTTGAATAAGCATTTTCGACTGCCTTTAACATTGGAATCGGACCACAGCTGTAGGTGAAATCACAAGTGATTCCTTTTTCTTTGATGGCATCCATGACGGTACCTTTGACACCATAGCTTCCATCCATGGTCGCCACAACAACACTTGCGCCTAGTCTTTCAAATTCATTCACATAGAACACACTTGCGGCATCATTGAAGCCTAAGACAACGTTAACTTTTTTATTGATGGCACGATATTGTTTCGCCAGTTCATATAAAGGTGGAACGCCAACACCTCCACCAATCAACAGCACTTCATCTAATTCTTCATGAATCGGATAGTTGCTGCCAAGTGGTCCAAAGACATCCAGCATTCTTCTAGCGCTAAGCTCACTTAATACCTTAGTGCCATCGCCTACAACTTTGTAGACGATGACGAATTCATTTTTACTTTCTACACTGCAGATACTGATTGGCCTGCGCAACATGTACCCATCCACTTTGATATTCACAAATTGTCCGGGCTTCATATCCTGGGCAATCTTGCCCTGCAGCTGCATACGGTACGTATCTTTCGCAATCTTATCATTGCGCATGATCAGACATGTTTCTACCTGCATATTAATCCTCCAGTTCATTCATTGAAATTGTTGTAAAGTTCTGGCTTTCCAATACACTTAAGATGGCATTGGCTGTATCCAGAGATGTGAAACAGCTGATATTATTTTCCGCTGCGGTACGACGAATCACAAATCCATCATGGTTTGCTTCCTTTTCAACGCTCATTGTGTTGACAACATAGTTGACTTTACCACTTCGAATCACATCTTCTACATTATCTTCCCCATGTTCACTGATCTTACCAACGGTTTTCACAAATAAGCCATGCTCTTTTAGGTAAGCAGCTGTACCAGCTGTCGCATAGATACCATAGCCAATCGCATAGAAACGTTTTGCGATAGATAATGCTTCATCTTTATCCTGATCCGCAATCGTCATTAAGACATTGCCATGACTTGGAATACGGATGCCACTGGCAAGTAATGCTTTATATAATGCTTTTTCAAGTGTCACATCACTTCCTAAAGCTTCTCCTGTAGATTTCATTTCAGGTCCTAAGGTTGTATCGACATGACGCAGTTTCGCAAATGAGAATACTGGAGCTTTTACAAACCAGCGATCACTTTCACTGTGAATGCCTTCTTCATATCCCTGTTCCTTTAAGGAATGACCAAGTACACAACGTGTAGCGATATAGCTCATTGGAATACCTGTGACCTTGCTTAAGAATGGTACGGTACGTGAACTTCTTGGATTTACTTCCAATACATATACCTTTTCTTCTTTATCTACAATAAACTGAATGTTATATAATCCGATAAATTTAAAGCCTTTACCGATACGAATCGCATAATCTAAAATTGTATCTTTTACTTTCTGTGATACGGTTGGTGCTGGATACACGCTGATAGAGTCACCTGAGTGAACACCGGCACGCTCGATATGTTCCATGATACCTGGAATATATACATGTTCTCCATCACAGATACCATCGATTTCAAGTTCTTTACCTACGATATATTTATCGACAAGGATTGGTGCATCATGACTGATTTCTTTTACAGCTGTTGCCATATAGATTTTCAAATCATCATCATTGTGTACGATTTCCATCGCACGTCCACCCAATACATAACTTGGACGAACAAGTACTGGATAACCGATACGATTTGCGATGACAAGTGCTTCTTCCACGGTTGTCGCAGTTGCGCCATTTGGCTGAGGGATATCTAATTTGTGTAACATTTCCTCAAATTCATGACGATCTTCTGCCTCATCAATACTCTGTAAAGAAGTACCTAAAATCTTCACACCACGTTCTACTAATTTATCCGCTAAGTTGATAGCAGTCTGTCCACCAAATTGAACGATGACACCCAATGGCTGTTCCAAATCGATGACATGCATAACATCTTCGATCGTTAATGGTTCAAAGTATAATTTATCAGAGATAGAGTAGTCGGTTGATACAGTTTCTGGGTTGTTATTGATAACGATAGCTTCATAACCACATTCACGAAGTGTTTTCACACAATGAACGGTCGCATAGTCAAATTCTACACCCTGTCCAATACGAATTGGTCCCGCACCTAATACGATTACCTTCTTGTTATTGCTTGGGATACTTTCATTTTCATGTTCATACGTAGAATATAGATATGGTGTATGTGATTCAAATTCACCCGCACAGGTATCTACCATCTTATAAACTGGAATGATGTGATTAGACTTACGTAAGTCATAGACTTCACGTTCCTTCATATCCCATGCTCTTGCGATATAACTATCTGCATAGCCTTTTTTCTTAGCTTCCTTCAATACTTCCAGATTGCCTTTGTTTTCTTTTAATATGGTTTCAAATTTCACAAGATTTTTAAAACGGTTCAAGAAGTATTCATCCATCATGGTGACTTTATGAATATCTTCTACTGTGACACCTTTTCTTAACAATGCCGTAATCACAAAGATACGTTCATCATCATTATCACGCAGTTTCTTCCATAAATCTTCGACATCCATTTCATTGATTTCAGCTTTTTCAAGGTAATCCACTTTCATTTCTAATGAACGGATAGCCTTTAACATCGCTTCATCAAAAGTACGTCCAATGGACATAACTTCACCAGTTGCTTTCATCTGAGTTCCCAGTTTACGATCACCTTTTGGGAATTTATCAAATGGGAAACGTGGGAATTTTGCGACTACATAGTCAATGGTTGGTTCCACACAGGCATAACTAGTCTGGGTAATTGGATTGATGATTTCATCAAGTGTTAATCCAACAGCAACTTTTGCGGCAAGTTTTGCGATAGGATAACCGGTTGCTTTAGAAGCCAAAGCACTGGATCTTGATACACGAGGGTTTACTTCAATGACATAATAGTTGAAAGAATTAGGATCTAATGCCAGCTGAACGTTACATCCACCACAGATTTTTAATGCACGAATGATTTTCAATGCACTTGCACGCATGATACCACAATCACGATCTGTTAATGTCTGGGTAGGTGCTACGACGATAGAATCTCCGGTATGAACACCAACTGGGTCGACATTTTCCATGTTGCAGACAACGATGGCGTTATCCGCATTATCACGCATTACTTCATATTCAATTTCTTTATAACCGGCAATACTTTGTTCAATCAGACACTGTGTTGCTGGTGAAATCTTTAAGCCATGTGCACAGATTTCTTTTAATTCTTCTTCATTATTGGCGAAACCTCCACCAGTTCCACCTAAGGTATAGGCAGGACGTACTACCACTGGATATCCATTTTCATTTGCGAAAACAAGTGCTTCTTCCACTGTATGAACAATCACACTGGCAGGTACTGGTTCTCCGATTTCATACATTAATTCACGGAATTTATCACGATCTTCTGCTTTTTCGATTGCATCTAATGCTGTACCTAATACTTCTACATTAAATTCATCCAAGATGCCAGATTCTGCTAGTTCTACAACTAAGTTTAATCCTGTCTGTCCACCAAGACTTCCAAGGATTGCATCTGGGCGTTCCTTAAAGATGATACGTTTCGCAAATTCTGCGGTCAATGGTTCAATATATACACGATCAGCAATGACAGTATCTGTCATAATCGTCGCTGGGTTGGAGTTGATCAGAATAACTTCATACCCTTCTTCCTTTAAGGAAGTACATGCCTGTGTACCGGCATAGTCAAACTCTGCAGCCTGTCCAATGATGATTGGACCTGATCCTATGACTAAGATCTTATGAATATCTGTTCTCTTTGGCATGATTTATCCCCTTTCCTTCATCAGTTCGATGAATTCATCAAAAATGTATTTCAGATCATCTGCCCCAGGACTTGCTTCTGGTTCAAATGCGACAGAAATTAATTCGTATTTGTTGTGTGTAAAGCCTTCTACAGAATCATCATTTAATGCACGATATGTGATTTCAATACCTGTACCATCGATACTGGATTCATCTAAATCATAACCATGATTCTGAGCTGTAAATTCAATCTTGTTTTTCTTCAGGTTACGTACTGGCATACTGTTTCCATGATGCCCGGTTTTCATCTTTTTCACGTTCGCGCCTAAAGCTAAAGCAAGCACTTCATGACCTAAGCCAATTCCTAACAAAGGAACTTTACCTAACAACTGTTTGGTTGCTTCAATCGTTTCAGGGATTTCATCAGGAGAACCAGGTCCCCCACTTAAGATAACACCATCTGGTTGAAGCTCCATAATTTTTTCTGCACTCATATTGTAAGGTACAACCAATAAATCAATATCACGTTCATTAAATTCACGAATCACCGCAAACTTTGTGCCGATATCTAACATTACAGCTTTTTTACCACGACTTGGAATTGGGAATGGTTTCTGGGTAGAAACTTTTGCAACACCGCCTGTTGGTAGTTCTGTATGCTTCATCATATCAACGATGGCTTTTACATCTGCACCTTCATCAGCCATCATAGCTTTCATTACACCGTTATCTCTAATTTTTCTTGTGATCTCTCTTGTATCGATATCTGCGATTGCTGGAATATTTTTCATTTTCAAGAATTCATCCAGACTCATATCACTTCTGAAATTGCTTGGTTCTTCACAATATTCTTTAACAACGAATCCAAATACATTAGGAATCAGACTTTCAAAGTCATCACGGTTGATCCCGCAGTTTCCAATGGCAGGATATGTCATCATAACGATCTGTCCATAATAAGACAAATCACTCAGGATTTCCTGGTATCCACTCATACCCGTCTGGAAAATCAATTCTCCCATCTGGTAATTGTTGCCACCAAATCCAATACCTTCATAAACACTTCCATCTTCTAAAATCAGCAGCCTTTTCATTTGCGCTCCTCCTTATATACGATTGTCCCATTCACAATCGTTGTGACTATGTTTCCATAAACTTCCCATCCATCAAATGGGGTATTCTTTCCTTTTGAAAAGAATTTTTCTTTATCTATCGTCTGTTTATGATCGATATCCACTAAGATCATATCGGCATCATAACCAGGGGCAAGTTTTCCTTTTTTTTCAAATCCAAAGCGTTTTGCTGGTGCTTCACTCATAAAGTGAACTAGCTGGTTCATTGTGAAGCGCCCTGTATCCTTTACAAAATGAGTATATAACAAAGGGAATGCAGTTTCAATGGATACTATGCCAAATGGTGATTCTACCATTCCTTTATTTTTCTCTTCTTCACTATGTGGGGCATGATCGTTTGCAATCATATCAATCGTACCATCCAGCAAGCCTTGAATCAATGCTTCCTGATCATCTTTTCCCCTTAATGGCGGATTCATTTTATGATTAGGATTTTCTACATCCATCTCATTCAACAATAGGTGATGCACGGTGACTTCCCCACTGCAATCTACACCCATATCTTTATATTCTTTTAAATACTGTACACTTTCTTTTGCGCTCATATGACATACATGATATTTCACACCAGTTTCTTTTGCCAGCTTTAAATCACGCAGCATTTGCGCATATTCACAAGCACTTGGAATACCAATATAACCTAATTCTTTGTTACGGATCCCCTCATGCATACAAGCACCTGGTTTTCGATAATCCATATCTTCCGTATGTGCCACGATCATCGCATTTTCTTTCTTACAGGCTTCCATAGCTGCCTTCATCATATCTTTGCTCGCAACACCAACACCATCATCACTGAATGCGTGGATGCCAAGTTTGCTTAAACCGGCTATATCACTTAATTCTTTACTTTTTTCACCCTTTGTAATGCATCCATAAGGAATGACATTCACAATCGCATCTTCTTTTATTTTCTGAAGGTATGCCTTCATTGTTTCTACATTATCTGGATAAGGAATGACATTTGGCATTGCCATGACTGTTGTAAAGCCACCATGTGCCGCTGCCATTGTTCCAGTTTTTATCGTTTCTTTATGTTCATTTCCAGGTTCACGTAAGTGTACATGCACATCGATAAGTCCAGGCAACAATACAAGACCATTCGCATCGATTATTTCATCAGCTTCTATCTCCAAATGTTCTTTGATTTCTTTGATCCCTGTTTCATCATATGCAACATCCATCTTACAATACGTATGATCCGCTTGCAGGATATTTGCGTTTTTAATCAGCTTCATAGTTTCACATCCTTAAATGGCGCAAAGCCAAATGCTCTTTTCACAACAGCTTTTCTTACTAGCACACCGTTTTCCATCTGTTTAAAGATTCTACTCTTTTCACATTCTACCAGATCATTATCAATTTCTACACCACGATTCACTGGCGCTGGGTGCATAATAATCGCATGTGGTTTCATCATTTCTGCACGTTTTTTGGTTAATCCATATCTTTCCAAGTACTCTTCCTTACTCATTGCCATAGTTTCCTTATGACGTTCATGTTGAATACGAAGCATCATAACCACATCTGCCCATTTTACAGCTTCATCCACTGGCATATAAGACTCGTCTTTATGTATCCATTCATCTGGACCGGAAAATCTTGTTTCTCCTCCCAGCATCGCCATGGCTTCTTTAATACTGTTAGCAACACGGGAATGTGTCACATCACCAATGACAGCCACCTTGATATTTTCAAAAGTCTTAAATTCCTGATAGATCGTCAGCAAATCCAATAAGCACTGGGTAGGATGATTTCCACATCCATCTCCGGCATTCAGAATAGGAATATTGATATTTTCCAGTTCTTTAAAGTATTCATCTTTACTGTGACGAATAACAACAGCGTTGTACCCAATGCTTTCAAATGTCTTAACCGTGTCATAAAGGGTTTCTCCTTTTTCCACGCTGCTTCCGGCTGCGCTGAAATCTTCAACCCTGGCACCAAGCTGTAATTCCGCTGAAGCAAAGGAATAATGTGTACGGGTGCTTGGTTCAAAAAAAAGATTAGCAATTAACGTACGATCAGGTAATTGCCAATCTCTATGGGAACATGAAAAAGCATGAGCATCGTTAAGAATGTCAAGTAGTTCTTCTTTCGTTAAATCACTGATTCTTAGCAAACTATTCTGATTCATAAACAACCTCCATCAGACCACAAAAAAGGTCCATTTTGATATGCAAAAGGACCTTTAATATCTAAAGCGGAAATATATGTTGCCTTCATAACCTCTCTGGATTATCTTAAAGGACCTTTTTATCGTTACTATTTTACCTTATTCTACACCATTTTACAAGATTTTTTTTAAAATATTGCAGAATGGTGAATGTCTTAATAATGTCAATATTCAGTAATTGCTTTTATGGAGGTTTTTTCTTATTTTAAATGTGGCTTTTGTTTCTTATATATAACACACTTATCTTCTAATAATTTAAAATCACAACAAAAACTTTTTAAAAAATCATCTTTATCATGCTTAACGATATCATATACATTTGACACCTTTAATAATATCTCTTTTATCACCTCTTTTTTTCTCAAATATGTATATTCACTTATCAAATAATCTTTATATTTTTCTTTTTCTATATTTACTAAGTTACAATATCTTAAATCAACAGGAATCATATTATTAATCAATAACGCCGAAATTAATATACCACTCTCATTATAAATTTCTACAGTAGTTCTTTTATTTCTTTTTCTACCATCTTTTCTTAATGGTTTTGATGTTAACGGAATTACATAAAAAATGTTTTCTAAAGATACAATAATTCCCGTATATTTTCTATCGCTTTTTAAACTGACTTTCTTATCAAATTGATATAAATATCGCCTATATTCATCTTCCACTTCATAAAACCTTATCTTTTGATCCAACAGCGTTAATTCATCCATTTTTTCACCCCTTTTTAATTTTAAATAAAAATTGAGATTGCTTAATGCAATCTCAATTTTTTTGTCCACTAAAGTAGGACCTTCTCTGTTTTTCATCGCCTACTATAGCAAGGCCACTCTCGTTTTACATCGTCCACTAAAGCAGGACCTCTCTCGTTTTACATCGTCCACTAAAGCAGGACCTCTCTCGTTTTTAGGTATTTCTACCTTCACTTATATTATACATTTTATATAAGAAATGTCAATGATAATATTAACTATTTGCAATTAGTATACAAATCAAACCATTTAGGAATGATCAACTTTTTTGCATCACAGTTGTCTGTACAACATTAATAAATTCTTCCTTACGAATTCTATATATTGGATATCTAATTTATGATGGTTTATTCTCTATTATTTCTATACGTTTCTATATATTGAAAAGCTTAACTTTTGCATATTTATATATATTGTATTTCGTATTGTTATATCTATATCTTTATCACAATTTTCAAAAAAATCATAAATGATGATTCATCATCAAACATTATCCATAATATAAAAATAAATTTCCATACCTGTTTTTGTTAATTCATACCATTTATTTTTTCCTATTTTTTCAACATCGAATATATCATATGTATATACCTTTTTCATAATATTCGTCAAATAATTTTTTTGTAAACCTAGCTTGTCTGCTAATTCTTGGTGTGTGATTCGTCTTTCTTTATAAACTATTTTTATAATATCTATCATATGACAATTCAAATCTAATATTGTTTTAGGATTTACGCTTTCTTCTTTTAAGTTATCCATAAATTCCTCGATTTTTATAAAAGCGAATAATTGTCCTATTCGAAATGTTTGATAAAGTAATTGATGTTCTGATAAATCTAGATCATCAATCTGATCAAATATATCATAGTGTAGAGCATCAAATTTTTTCATATATTCACTTTTCTTTGAAGTTTTCATATACATACAAATTTGTTTTATTATACTACCTATCACTTCGTCATCATATCTCATTGCTTCTACTGAAACACTTTGATTTAAATCGTTCATAGTGATAACTTGCCAATTTAGCTCAAAATCCTTATTTATAAATGATTGCGATTTCATAGTATACCTCCTAAGTTGTTTTATAGTTCACAACAGTTCACACCACTATTATATCATGATTTCTACAGCATTAAAGATTATTTATAAAAATCCAAAAAAACAGATTAAACAAAGAGTATGGATTGGTAAATTTAAAATAGCAATTTTTAAGTTTTTCATACTCTTGCATTATGCAAAAACTATAGATTTCTTTATCTATACAATAATTAGGAAGGCATTCTATCTGCATAATCTAATGGATACTCCCTTATTTTCCATATTTTATCAATAAACTTTTCGCATAATACTCACATGCAGGTTCACAATAATGTCAGGAGGTAATTGAAAATGAAAAAAGAAAAATCTAAAAAACAGAGCACTAAGTTTGTGGCAGCACGTCGTAATTCTGATGGAACTCTAAGTGAGTTTAAAGATGCAGAAGGAAACACTTACGATTACGAACAGGCGTTAGAAGCAGTTGAACAAGGTTTGATTGAAAATGCATTGCCTTTTACTGGCCGTGATGGTGCACGTCATATCCGTGGAGTAAATGACGGAGATGAATCAACAAACTTAAGAAACTTAAAAGAATTCTAGTATGAAAAAGAACATATGGAGAAATTAATCTTCCATATGTTCTTTTATTTCTTCTACTTCATAAGCTAAGCTTTCTTTATAATTTCCTATCGTTATATACAAAGATAGAAATGCTATTACCAATAATACAATATTGACAATTAAAAATACCTGACCAATCAATCGGATATAGATAATTGCGCCATTAAGAGAAGAAGCACGTAAAGCAATCACAACAAGAATCGTACAGACAATAAATTCTGCCAACAGCAAACTGATGACATAAGTTGTCTTTTTTTTATTGATATAGAGTGCGTATGCCATGATACAGACAAATCCTTCTAACAACTCCATTGTTCCGATATTTTCTAACAATAACTTTAATATTGCTAAAGGCGTTACTTTCGTCAATGATATCGCATCCAAGATGACTCGTGATATATAACTGGAATCTAAAATTGGATAAGACAGCATTTCAAATAATGAGGTATAAGAACCACGGGATACTAATAATATGCCTAATAAAATATATGGAATGATAAAGATGATAGAAACAATCAGAAATATCAACATACAAACATGGACACGTTTTTCTCTTGTATCGATCCATGCATCATAAGGCAGCATCATTTTTCTAACCAGTCTTCCCCTTTGATGACTTCTACGCCTGATAAGCCTGGATAATCTAACTGTCGCAATACTTCATAAATGATAATTGCTGCACAATTGCTTAAATTCAGACTTCTGGCATTGGCAACCATTGGCAAACGCATACAACGATCCAAATGCTGGGAAAGTATTTCTTTTGGAATCCCTGTACTTTCTTTTCCTAATACAAGATAAATATCTCCCTCACATGTTGTAAAGTCAAACTGGCTTGGTGCTTTCTTTCCATATCTTGTCATATAATAATAGTTTTCACTAGGGTGCTGGGATACAAATTCATCCCAGTTTTCATATACATGATATTCCAGTTCTTTTACATAATCCATGCCGGCACGTTTTAAGTGCTGTTCATCTAATGAGAAGCCTAATGGTTTGATCAAATGCAACACACTTCCTGTTGCCATACATGTACGCATCATATTTCCTGTGTTTTGAGGAATTTCTGGTTCATATAATACCAAATGTAACATCGTTATTTACCTTCTTTCATATAATTTAAAAGCATTTGAATTGCTTTTCCACGATGGCTGACTTCATTCTTTTGATCTTCACTCACATTCGCTAACGTGGTTTTAAATGGCGGATAATAGAAGATTGGATCGTATCCAAAGCCTTTTGCGCCTTCGATATGATCATAGATTTCTCCTTCTACAACACCTGTAAATACATTTTCATGTCCATCTGCATCGATATAGGCAATCGCACATACGAATTGTGCACCTTTATCCTGCGCATCTTTTACCTGATCAATGATATATTGATTCTTTACATCATAACTGGTATCTCTGCCTAAAAAACGTGCGGAGTAAATACCGGGTTCTCCATTCATCGCATTGACCGCAAGACCACTGTCATCTGCGATTACTTCGATATGTAACTTATCATAAATGGTTTTGGCCTTTATCAATGCATTTTCTTCAAAGGTGGTTCCATTTTCTTCAATATCTATTTCTTCATCTAAATCAAGCAGGCTTCTTACTTCATAGCCATATGGTTGTAACATACGTTTAAATTCTTCTACTTTATGCGCATTACTTGTCGCAATCATAATCTGTTTCATCGTTTCCACTCCTTTATTTCCAGCGTATCTTTATCAATTAAGTATTGTTTTGGATAGCTTTGTGAGGTATTGTACACTACGAGCTGATAACATATATGACCATTATCATATCCAAGATCTATGAGTCCATAACGAAACAGCTGGTCCTGATTTCCAATGCCTGCATCTACACAATGATACATCAATTCTTTCTTTTTTTCCAGTGATACATA
Organism: Absiella sp. AM29-15; assembly: GCF_003434225.1. NCBI lineage: Bacteria > Bacillati > Bacillota > Erysipelotrichia > Erysipelotrichales > Erysipelotrichaceae > Amedibacterium > Absiella sp. AM29-15. The sequence goes on along the minus strand of NZ_QVFL01000010.1, from coordinate 67,203 downwards.
AGATTTTATAAAGCGCTTTGGGCGCTGTTTATGGATAGCATAATATTCCATCAATAAGAGTGCATCCACCATCATTTCATCTTGATCTTTTAAAATATCTTTTACACAGGTAAACAATTGATATGGCTGATAAGGACGTGGCAATTTCGCATATGCTTTTCCTAATGCCATAAACATGGTGAAAGGACTTGTATACCAGCCTTGTTTCAATACTTGTGATAAAGTATAACGAAGCTTTCCACTGTTCCAGAATTTTTCAGTTGCATCGGCACAATGATGAATGGATTGTAATTCTTCTTCACTCAGCCAATTGGTTTTCTGGATATCATAAGGTGGTATGATAGAATACTGAAAGCCATATTCTTCCTGCTGGGATTTTAGTTTGGTACCTTTTAATAATTTTAAGATACCTAATTGTACTTCACTTGCCTGTAAAGCGAATAGTTCATCATAGGATTTATGAAAACATTCTAAATCTTCATAAGGAAGGCCGGCAATCAAATCTACATGCATTGTACAACCTGCTTTACGAAGGCGCTCTATGACTTCTTTCAAACGTTTATTGTTTTGTATCCTGCCAACAGATTCTAAGGTCTGTTGGTGGAAGGATTGTACACCGATTTCAAATCGAAAGCGTGTGTCATCGGCTTCTTCACAAAAGAAATCTAATAATTCTTCACTCAGTGTTTCTGCGACAATTTCAAATTGAAATATTTGATTTACGCAATATGTATTCATATATCTTGCGATAGCAAGGGCTCGTTTGGGATTACTGTTAAACGTACGATCTAATAACTTCACCTGTTTTACATCACTATCTTTGATTTTCTCCAACAGATGAAAAACATAATCATCAGAAAACATACGTACACAACGATCAGCACTGCTTAAGCAATAGGTACAGCCATAAGGACATCCTCTGCTTGTTTCAAGATATAAATAACGATCTTTCATATGGGATTGATCCATCTCCATAAAATAAGGATCATCAAAACTTTCCAGCCATGTTAAATCTACACGCTGATATTCTTTGTTGGGATATGCTTTGGTATACATGCCTTTTACTTCATAAGCAACTGGCTGTTTTAACATTTCAATATATTCCCAAATGCATTTTTCTCCTTCTCCAATACAAATGGCATCAACGCCTTCCTCTAATAAATCATAAGATTCATAGGTTACTTCAGGACCTCCAACAATCACGTGTATTTCAGGTTTTAATGCTTTGATGGTTTTAATCAATGCTTTATGAATTTCAATATTCCAGATATATGTGCTCAAACATAAGACATCAACGCCTTGTTCCATGATTTCTTTTGTGATACGTTTTACATCATCTTTGATGGTATATTCCTTGATGATAACATCTTCCTTACAGGGGGATGTGGTATACAACCAGCGGATAGCCAGGTTTTTATGTATATATTTGGCATTACAACTAGCAAGCATAATGTTCATTTATTTTCACCTTCTCGTTAGTATTTTACCAAATTTACGTAAAATATGCTATGATAATAGGCGGTGATTATTGATGGACTATAAAGATTTAATGGATTCTTTATTTTTTAATACAGATATTGTGTTGGAAGATATGCAAAAAGGATTGACCAACCACAATTATTTATTAGAGATGAACAATGAAAAACTGGTGTTGAGAGTGCCTGGCAGTGATGCAGATCAAATCGTGGAGCGACACCATGAAACGCTGGCGTTAGAAGCGATTAAAGATGCCGATATTGATGTAGAAACCATTTATTATGATGAAATCAGCGGTTATAAAGTAACCCGTTATATGGAAAACGCTTTGACATATGGAGAATGTCAGGATGAAAATAAGATTGAACAGGTCGCGGCTTTGATGAAGAAATTTCATGGCCTGCATAAACTGATTCATGAAGATTTTGACCCACTCAAACGTTTACACAACTATCAATCCCAGGTGCAGCATCCATGTGTGGATGTATCAGAATTTGCATGGATAGAAGATAGCATTTCTCATTTAAACAATCCAAAAGTATTGTGTCATAATGACTGGGTAGATGGTAATATGTTATTTTGTAATCATCGTGTATATTTGATTGACTATGAATATGCTGCTGATAATGATCCTTTATTTGATGTTATGAGCTTTTTAAGTGAAAATCAGATTACAGATGAAACTCTTCGTGAACGCTTCTATGCTGTTTATTTTGATGAAATGAATGATCAGATAAGAAAAGAATTAGATTTATGGGAGAACTTCCATAATTATCTTTGGTGTTATTGGGCAATGATGATGTATGAAAGCCGCCGTGAAGATGTATATAAAGATATTGCAATGGATAAATATCAGGCATTGATGCATAAGAATCAAGCATAAGAAAAGAACCACAACATATAAAGTGGTTCTTTTTTCGTTATCTTACACTGTCCTTTTCTTCTACACGATAGAACGGTTTCTTTTCTGGCAGCATTTTCTTTTCAATCATGGCAAATAAACACTGGCATACATATGATGTATAAGCTTCATAATCATATTGTAGTGATGTGATTGCCGGCGACATGACATTCGTAATGGAAGTACCACCAAAACATACCATAGATACATTTTGAGGAACAGAAATATGATATTCTTTTAGATATTTGTTTACCGGAATCGCCATTTCATCTGATTGCAGAATCAGCAGATCAATTTTTTCTTTAAATACATCTTTAATCTTTTCAAACAAGTCATCATAGGTACCATCGCTAATGACAGGAATAATATCAATTGGCTGTTTCAAAGCATGGTATGCATTGCGGATACCTTCTAAATGATCTTTCGTCAATTCTTCATCACTGCCAAGGTAGCGTATAATCAAATGCTGTTTATCCAACAGATATTTTGCCAGAAGATTTGCGGCATGCACTTCATCCATCGCTACATCATTGCCTTCCATATGACTGCGTAAGAATACATAAGGAATCGCAGTTGTGCGAAGCTGTTTCATGATAAATTCAGCACTGCTGCAGCTTTCAATCAGAATACCATTTACATTTTGTACAATAAAAGTTGTCAGGTACTGTTCTTCCAATTCTTCTTTTCCTTCTGTCATAACGATTTGAAGCATACATCCAGCTGCAGATAAAGTCTGTTGAAGATATTTCAGCATCGTTCTAGTACGATAATCACTTAAATCTTTTGTTAGAAGTGCTAATTTATAACCTTTTTTCTCAACGCTTTTCTTTGCTTTGGCTTTTGGTTTTTTCACTTCTTCTTTTTTGACTGGCTCTTTTTTCTCAGGTACACTAAATAATGTTTCTTCTTTTACGGATGCGCCTTTTGGCACATATCCCAATTCATCAATGGCCGCCTGAATTTTTTCTGCAATTTGTGGCTTTACGTTTTCCTGTTTCAAATAACGTGAAACCGTTGGTTTTGATACGCCCGCTTTCTCTGCAACATCTGCAATGGTAGGTTTTTTCATAACAAACATCCTCTCTTTGCCTTTGCTTTTTATTTTACCTTATTTTTCCTCAAATGAAAAGGCTTTTTTAAGCCTTACAGATAGTTTCTATAATATATGCGACTGCATATTCGTCATTTGTTTTGGTAACATAACTTGCGGCATCTTTGATTGCCTGTGTGGCATTGCCTACCGCAATGCTGTGTGGAAATAATTGCATCATGGAAAGATCGTTCATACTATCTCCAATAACCACCACTTCTTCAGGTTTGATGCCAATGCGTTTGATATATTGCATCAGAGTCGTACCTTTTTGTGCACTGACTTCCGTAATCTCAATATTTTCTGAAATAGAATCAGATAATGCCAGTTCTTTATGTTCACTCAGTTGTTTTTTTACCTTGCGTGCAACTTCCACATTCCCACCGAATGTTTCCATTTTATAAATGACAGGTTTCTCACTTAAATAAGCATCAATATCCTTGATTTCACGTTCATACTTACAAAAAGCATTCCGCTCCATCACATCTATGATTTCCGCTTCTTCTAGGCCATGTTGTTTCATATGTTCGATAAATTCACGTTTGGCTTTTTCTATATCTGGTGTACAAGTTCCTTCTTTTGTGTACATATTGTAGCACAAATCCTGTCCCTGCATGATTTCCATAACAACCCTGACATTTTCTAATTTCATTGGATTTTCAAATAAGACATTTCCCTTTTCATCAGCGATCATTGCGCCATTTACCAATAGATGATTACAGGTAATGCCATGTGGTTCAAATATGGAAACAACACTGTCATATGTTCTTCCAGTTGCACTCATAAAGGTGATTCCTTTTTCCTGTAACTGTTTAATTGCTTCTGCATTTTCTTTTGGAATGCTGTGGGTACCATCCAGCAAAGTACCATCCAAATCACATGCTACTAATTTGATCATTTTATCTACCTCTTTCTCCAGGGTATATTTTACCATTCAAATCACTGTATTCCAACACCAAATTTATGTTAAAATAAAAACAAGGAGTGATAATATGTTAGAGATAGGTACAAAGGCAATTGATTTTACCTTGCCAGATGAATTGGGAAATGAAGTTTCTTTACATGATTTTAAAGGAAAGAAAGTTGTAATTTATTTTTATCCAAAAGATAATACCCCGGGTTGTACAAAGGAAGCATGTGCTTTCAAAGCTGCTTATGATGGCTTTAAAAAAGAAGATGTTGTGGTTATTGGCATCAGTAAAGATACCCAGAAGGCTCATCAGAATTTCAAAAAGAAATATGAACTGCCTTTTATCTTATTAAGTGATGTAGACCACAAAGTCATTGAGGCTTATGATTGTTGGAAAGAAAAGAAATTATATGGAAAAACATATATGGGCATTACCAGAAGCACTTATGTGATTGATGAAGATGGCATGATTATTCAGACATATCCAAAAGCAAGTCCGGATAAAAATGCTGGTGAAATTTTAGCATTCTTAAATCAGTTATAAAGAAAACCAGCACTGCTGGTTTTTTTATGATAATTTCGTGGGTTTTCGATCAAATGGCTTTTTATCTAAAAAATAAATTGCTGTAATGCTGATACAGTTAAAAAGACTTAGTACATGACCGATTTTTGTGCCAAATACCTGAAATACAAATCCTAAAGTATTCAACAGCATTAACATAGTGGCAAGAAATAATAAAATCTTATCGGATGTCTTTATTCTGACGTTCATCAAAAATCCCCCTTTAACGTTGGTTATACCTTAATTGTAGTTGAAACCTACAAATAGGTCAACGGGTTAAAGAAATTTTGGAAATGACCCTCCATTTTTGTACAATAGAGGCGGTTACATTGCGTGATTACGACAATTGTGATGCATGTTGAAGATGAATGCCAATATGCCCGATACCTAAAATCGTGATAGAAAACAACATCCAGATTACCTGACCATGTATTCCTAACAAGAAAAAGGCAAGTACTGGAAGGGTTGCGCCAGCAAGTGGAATATGTAAAAAATCACTATAGAAATCGTGCAAAGATTGCTCACTTCTAAAATATTGCATCCAAAATCCTTCATATAACAACATACAAAGAAAAGCGATGATCAACCAGATATTTGCCTGCCATGTATCATGGATATTAAAATCTGAAAATATAAGTGCACATGTACATACCAGCACCTGCCCAATCCGCTCAAACAGCAATAATATTTTATTTTCTCCTGTAGGATCATATCCTTTTGGCTGATGCTTTGTCCATATAATATTTGGTATCATCAACATCATCAAAAATATAACACCAATATAAGAAAATCCTAAATGACCTGCCATATAATCCTTCTTTCTATTGTTTTAAGGATGCAATCTCTTGTATACAATATTGATTCTTTCCCTGATGTTTGGCTTTATATAATGCCTGATCACTTTGTTTATATAATTCTTCAAAAGTGATATTTCTTAAATGATGACCAAACACAACGCCACAGCTAAACGTGATATATTTTTTTTCATTTCTAAAAGCTTCCTGATAAAAACATCTAAGTTTTCCTTCTAATGCTTCTTTCGAGATATTAAAACAGAATACACAATATTCATCTCCACCGATTCTACCAACATAGGCATTATCTTTAAATACCTGTTTTAGATAATTACCAGTTTTCATAATGACTTTGTCGCCTTCTGGATGTCCAAACTGATCATTGATATTTTTAAAATCATCAATGTCAAATATCAATAAAGCACAAGTTTCCTGCTCCTGAATCTTTTGAAGATAAGCAGCCGTTTTTTCATTCATAACTCGCTTATTCAATAAGCCGGTTAATGGATCCAATTCTCCAAGTTTTTCCTTTGTGATGTCTTTCATAATGCCAATAACACGTTTTCTTTGTTCAGATAAAGGTGAAATAGATACTTTATACCATGCAAATTTTCCATTAGAATACATGACCTTTATAGTACATTCGTTATCATAAATACCTTTTCGTGTTTCTAAAAGCATCTTCTGCAGTTTTTCTAATGATTCATCATCCAGTTCTCCATTCATAAAAATCTGTTCCTTTAAATCATTTAAAGAGCTGGTGATTTGTTTGATTTTTGTGGTATAAAACTTTGTAATACCACCTGTTTGTAAATCATATTCAAAAAGGATATTATTGGTTTGCGCAAGAGCTACACGAAAGCGTTCTTCATTCATTTTTATATCTTCGGCCTGTTGTTGAATTTCCTTTTTTTGAAGTAATAATTCATTGGCATATTGTTTTTCTTTTTTTAAGTTATAATTCGTATAACTATATAATAAAATCAAGAATGCTGCCAGAATAATAAAGAATGGTGCACTGCTAATCATACTTCTTCCAGCGCTTTGTTCAATAAAGTTATTCATTAATTCTCCATAAAATCCAACATATAATCCCCAGCCAGTTTCCTTTATTGGTGCATAAGTCAGATAATTTCGAGAACCTTCCCACAAATATGATCCATATCCTGTTTTTCCATTCAATGCCTGTGCCTCTAAATCAGCAACCGTTTTAGATTCCTCATCCTGATTTTTAATTTCCTGTGCATTATATTTTGTCGTGATCCAGTCATAGTTTTCTTCACGTGCGGACGCAATATTTCTTCCATCTTTTCTTACGATATAAGCGGTGCCCTCTCCGGTATCAAATTGAATACTCTCTAACCAATGACTGATACAAAAGCCATCTAGACGCATGACCAGTAAAGATTTTATTTTTCCATTTTCCAAAAGAGGAGAAGCGATTGCAAACACATATTGTTGATCAGATGTAAAATCTGGTTCAATCACACTAGTATTTTTATTTTTAAATGCCTCAGTTAAATCTAATTCATTCTTCCAATTTATGATATTTCCTTTTGCATCCAGCATTGTACCATCGCTATTAGCCAAAACATAATCAATGCCATCTTCTGGTAATAACATATTAGATAACGCATCTGCTTGTTCCATTTGTGAACCATGTAAAAGGATATCATGGTGTTCTTTAATCTGGCCTTCAACATCCATTTTTAAATTTTTAATTTGTGATTCTACCTTCTCTACACCAAGATCACGGATCACGTGAATGGTTTCTAATGTTTGATTTACTGCTGCATCAAAAAATACCTTGTGATTAGTTTGAAATGTTAACAGGCATAAAACCAGAATGGAAACCGCCATTAATGCAGATATACTGATTGTGATAAACGACCTTCTTTTGTTCATGTCTAGCCACCCCATTTACACATGCATGCACAAAACATAAATATATACAGCTTTAGTATATCATGATTTAGAGCATGCGTGGAAATTTATGTTATAAAAAAGGCAAGATGTTTTGTATCTTGCCTTGATTTTATCTTAGTACATTCCACCCTGTGGCATAGGAGGCATTGGTGCTTCTTTTTCTTTGATAGCAGCAACACCAGCTTCTGTTGTTAAGAACAGAGCAGAAATACTTGCGGCATTCAATAATGCACTTCTTGTTACCTTTGTAGGGTCAATGATGCCTTCATCAAACATATTTACCCAAACGCCGTTCTTCGCATCAAATCCAACATTTTCTTCTGCATGTTTTTGAGCTTCTACGATTTCTTCAGCGTTATATCCTGCATTTTCAGCAATCTGTTCAATTGGTGCCAACAATGCATCAAATACCACTTTGATACCTTTTTGAACATCCACTGTTTCAGATTTCAATTCATCTTTTAATGCTTTATAAGCTTCCACAAGGGCTGCACCACCACCGATAACGATACCTTCAGCAACAGCAGCACGTGTTGCATTTAATGCATCTTCAATACGTAATTTCTTTTCTTTTAATTCAGATTCTGTTGTTGCGCCAACTTTGATGATTGCGACACCATCACTTAATTTACCAAGACGTTCTGCATAACGTTTCTTATCATATTCACTCTTGCAGTTTTCCATCTGTGCACTGATTTCATTGATACGTGCTTCGATTGCTGCTTTATCACCAGCACCACCAATCATAGTTGTATTATCTTTTGTGATAACTACTTTCTTCACAGTACCTAAATCTTCAATCTTCATTTCTTTTAAATCCATGCTTAAATCTTTAGAATAGAAGGTTGCATTTGTAAGTGTTGCGATATCTGCTAAGATATCCTTCTGGTTGTCACCAAAGCCTGGAGCTTTTGTAGCTACAACATTGAATGTACCACGTAATTTATTGACAACAAGAGTAGATACAACTTCATTTTCAATATCATCTGCGATGATCAATAATGGTTTGTTTGCCTGTAATACCTGTTCTAATAATGGCAGGATTTCCTGAACATTGCTGATTTTCTGATCAGTTACAAGGACAAATGCATTTTCAAGAACAGCTTCCATTTTTTCATGATCACTTACCATGTATGGAGAAACATATCCTTTGTCATACTGCATACCTTCACTGATTTCTAATTCTGTATCAAAACCATTAGATTCATCTACAGAGATTACACCGCTACGTCCAACCTTTTCCATTGCTTCTGCGATAATCTGACCGATTTCTTTGCTTCCACTAGAAATTGCCGCAACACTTGCGATATCATTACTTGTTTCTACTTTACGAGATTTATCAAGAATGTGTTTTGCCACTTCCTTGCTGGCATATTCAATACCTTCTCTCATTAGGACTGGATTTGCGCCTTTTTCAACCTGACGTAAACCGTTGCTGATCATGCTCTGGGCTAAAATAGTTGCAGTTGTTGTTCCATCACCTGCTGTATCATTGGTTTTGTTTGCTACTTCATAAACCAGTTTTGCACCCATATTTTCAAATTTATCTTCTAATTCAATTTCTTTTGCGATGCTGACACCATCATTGGTAATTAATGGAGAACCATATTCTTTTTCAAGTACGACATTACGTCCTTTAGGTCCTAATGTTACACGTACAGCATCAGCTAGTGTATTTACACCTTTTAACATTGCATCTCTTGCATCTTTTGAAAAACGAACTTCTTTTGCCATCTTTCCATTACCTCCTTGATTAAGCCATCACAGCTAAGATATCTTCATCTTCGATGATGATATATTCTACTTCATCTACTTTAACTTTTGTACCAGAATATTCTTTGTAAACAACGCGGTCATTTTCTTTGATATCCGCTTCACTGTCTGGTCCAACTGCTACTACGGTAGCAATGCTTGGCTGTGTCTTGTTTGGCTCAGTCAAGATAATTCCGCTTGCTGTTTTCTTTTCTACTTCTTCTTTCTTTAAAATGACGTTCTTGTGTAATGGTTTTAACATTTCAAAGTACCTCCTTCATCATTTTAGCACTCGCAGTTCATTACTGCTAACACCATATATTATACTCACTTTTAGCACTTATGCAATAGGATTGCTAAAATTTTTTGAAGAAATTTTAAAAGGATGGAAATAAACATAAAAATACGTTGTTAAGATATATTTACCTGTTGTTTCCTCAATATTTATAAAGAAATGAAACTAACATCTACAAGATATGAATATTATAAGTTACGCGTACAGCTTCTTAAATATGTATAAAATAGCGTTTTAATATTTCTTTTCCATCTTTTACTTCGTTTTCAAAAACTCCACCATTTGATATAATTGTATGAATGCTTGCCAAATTATCTTTCTTTGCCACAAGTAATACATCATGCATTGCAAACTGTCTGCATATTGCCAAAGCTTCCTTCAGCATCTTTTTGCCATAGCCTTTTCCTCTTTGATTTCTAGCGATACTATAACCGATATGTCCACCATATTGAAAAAGGTAGTCATTTAATTCTAAGCGGATATTGACCATTCCCAATAATTGATGCTCTTCCACAAATAAATATTGTCTGGCACATACCCTGCCTTTTGGTAGCGTCTGCTTTTGTTCATGACAATCGATCCATTTCTTCCAATCTTCATAATGCTCATAGTTTTGAAGATCACCACTTCCACAGATAACTGCTTCATCTAAATGCTCTAATCGATACTGCATGATAGCTTCTTTGTATTCTTCTTGTACATTTATTAGCATAGATTCTCCTCCTAATAAAAAAAGACAATCAGTGAAATAATCGCTGATTGTCTGCGTGATTAATGATGACATCCACCTTCACTGTGATCTCCACAGGTGTGTCCTTCTTCATGATGATGGTTACAGCTTCCACTTGGATCATCTTTCAATGTACCTGCTTTTAAGGCATCAATGATAACATCCACGTTTCCATTCGCTCCAGCAATCACCTGGATATTGTTTTGTGCCAAAGCATCTCTAGCACCCTGTCCAATACCTCCGCAGATCAGCGTATCTACATTTGCCTGCGCAAGTAAGGTGGCAAGAGCACCATGTCCACTTCCTCCACTTGATAATACTTCTTTGGATACGATTTCACCATTTTCCATATTCACTAATAAGAATGAAGGACACTTTCCAAAGTGCTGGAACACCATATTATTTTCCATTGTAATTGCATATCTCATTTTGTTCATCTCCCTATTTTGTATACATCTCATCTGTAAGTGTTAATTTAAACTGTTTCAAGAATGTTTCAATATCGGTTTTTACATCTGTTGCTTTTTTGATATGGATATTTTGACGTTCCCATGTTTTCACTGCGATTTCTGCATTTGGAATACCAAGTTTTTCAACTGTTGCGGCTTCTACCTGCGCTTTGATTTTATCACTGTCTTTAGGTGCTGTTTCATTTGCGAATTTTGCGGCTTCTTCGATATAGCTTGCGACTTTATCTTCACTGCCTTTTTTCACAAACAATGCTGCCTGTGGATATCCGCTGGATTCCAGATTGTTTTTTTCTTTGTATTCTTTCTGCAGATCTTTGATAATTTTTAACTCAATACCTTTTTCTTTTGCTTTCGCAATTGTAGCAGTCGCTGCAGGTTCTGCCATTAAGCCAACACTAGCTTTACCACTTAACAACTGTGCCTGTACATCATTCACGGAATTGAAGTATGTAGGTGTTGCTTTGATTGTGGATAAATCCATGCTTGCATTTAATACTTTCTGAGGTACTGCTTTTTCACCGAATACCGCGAATGTGCCTTCTTTATCTAAGGCATCATCACTTGTACCAACGATATACAGATTACCCCAAGTCACAACCTGGCTCAATGTATAATTGCTTTTCCCTTTATTCATCAAAGCTGCTCCCTGGTTGATTGGTGCTACAATGATATCATAGCTACCATCCTCCTTGGATAACTCTGCCGCAAGCGTGTCTGCACCATCTACTGTTTCCATGGTCACCTTGTCATTTCCATATAGGCCTAATAAAGAAAGACTTGGTGCTCCCATTGGTGTCAATACTTTGATTGGTTCTTCTTGCTTTGCTGTTGAGCATGCAGTAAGCGTTAAGGCTAATACTGCTGCCAGTGCTCCCTTGAATAATTTCATAAACGTTTCTCCTTCACTTCTGCACTCAACATAGTGATAAATTCATCAAGAGGCATTGTGATGGATTCTTTACTCATCGCTTTACGTATTGTTACACTTCGATTTTCGATTTCACCATCTCCAATGACCAACTGATAAGGTACCTTCTGCATCTGTGCTTCTCTTATACGATACCCCAATTTTTCATTTCTTGCATCTAATTTGCTTCTAAATCCTAAAGCATTCAGTTTTTCATTGATTTCTGATGCGAAATCTACATGTTTTTCATAGTGTACTGGTACGACCATAACCTGTGTTGGTGCTAACCAAGTTGGGAAGTGTCCTGCAAAGTGTTCAATCAGGATACCGATGAAACGCTCGATGGAACCAAAGATTACACGGTGTAACATAACAGGACGTGCCTTGCTGCCATCACTTTCTACATAAGATAAATCAAAACGTTCTGGTAAGTTCATATCCAACTGGATTGTTCCACACTGCCATTCTCTTCCTAAAGAGTCTTTGATATGGAAGTCTAGTTTAGGACCATAGAATGCACCATCGCCTGGATTGACTTTATATTCTTTACCTGCGTGAACACATGCATCCGCAAGTGCTTTTTCACTCTTTTCCCAAATTGCTAAATCTCCAATATATTTCTTTTCAGGACGAGTAGATAATTCAATACGATAGCTTAATCCAAATACGGAATATACACGGTCAATAAATTTGATCAATTCCATAACTTCGCTTTCAATCTGATCTGGACGCATAAAGATATGTGCATCATCCTGTGTAAATGTACGTACACGGAATAAACCATTTAATGCTCCACTTGCTTCATGACGGTGTACCTGTCCAAGTTCACCCATACGAAGTGGTAAATCTTTATAAGAATGTAATGCATTTTTAAATACTAATAAAGAACCTGGGCAGTTCATTGGTTTGATTGCGAATTCACGATCATCTACCATTGTTGTATACATGTTTTCTTTATAGTTTTCCCAATGTCCACTGACTTCCCATAATTCCTTACTCATCATGATTGGTGTTTTGATGAATTTATAGTTTTCTTTTGTATGTTCTTCATACCAGAAGCTTTCTAACAGATTACGGATAATCATACCATTTGGCAAGAAGAATGGCATACCAGGTGCATATTCACTCATCATGAACAAGCCTAATTCTCTACCAATCTTTTTGTGATCACGTTTTTTTGCTTCTTCCAACAGATTTAAATGTTCTTCTAATTCCTCTTTTGTTTCAAAGCATACACCATAGATTCTCTGTAACATCTTATTGTTGGCATCACCTTTCCAATAAGCGCCTGAGTGTTTTAACAGTTTAAAGTTCTTTAATTCTTTCACAGTATCTACGTGAGGTCCACGGCATAAGTCGATGAATTCTCCCTGCTGATAGCAAGTGATGTTTCCATCTTCTAAATCCTGAATCAAATCGATTTTATAAGGATCATCTTTAAACATTTCCAAAGCTTCTACCTTTGAGATTTCTTTACGTACGATACGTTTTCCATCTTTTGCGATTTTCTTCATTTCTTTTTCGATTTTAGGAAGATCCTCATCACGGATTACTTCATCTCCCAAATCAATATCGTAGTAGAATCCTTCACTGATGACTGGTCCTACCCAGAATTTTGCGTTTGGATATAAACGCTTAACGGCCTGTGCCATCATATGTGCACAGCTGTGATTCATTACACTTAATCTTTCATTTTCTTTAATGTCGATCATGTTCTTCATTCCTTTCTTACATTTATACATATAAAAAAGACTGCCATCAAAGGACGTCAGTCTTACACGCGGTACCACCTTTGTTCATATTTCAAATGAAATATGCCCTCTTACCTGTTAACGCTGGTTATATGCGGCACACCTTTTCAGGGGCAACTCCAAGGGAGTAAGTACAACATCTTTCAGAAAGCTTTCACCTGCCGCTTTCCTCTCTACATCAGAATATTTGTACCCATATCCTTTTCTTCGTTTTTGTTTTACTTTTATTTTATACAACTTTTTTTAAGATATGTCAATTCTTTCGCGTTTTTTCCTTCCTTTTTCCTCCAATTCCAGTATTTTGATTTCTATTTTACCATTCAGAATGCTAAAAAATAAGAAAAATTAACATTATATGAATTAAACATTCTATGAGTACTTGTGATAGAATAATCTCATGTAGATTTCATCAAAATATTGGTAACTGTGAAATTTACCAATATTCAGTATAATCGACATCATGAAAGAGGGTGTATTATGAGAAAGACTTATGGCTATGTTCGTGTATCGAGCCAGGATCAAAACGAAGCACGACAGTATCTGGAGTTGATTGAATTCGGGATTGAAGAAAAATACATCTATATGGATAAATTAAGCGGAAAAGATTTTAACCGTCCTTCCTATCATCAGCTGGTATATAAGAAAATAAAGCCGGGAGATCTGCTGGTCATCAAAAGTATTGATCGTCTTGGCAGAAATTATAATGAGATTCTAAATGAATGGAAATACATCACAAAGGAAAAAAATGTAGATATTAAAATTCTGGATATGCCATTATTAGACACAGATCAAAGTAAGGACTTAATTGGAACTTTAATAGGGGATATTGTTTTACAGCTGTTGTCGTTTGTTGCGGAAAATGAACGCATCAATATACGACAGCGACAGGCAGAAGGCATTCGTGCCGCAAAGATACGCGGTGTTCATTTTGGAAGGCCAAAAATTGACTTTCCAGAGGACTTTGGAGAAATCATCTATTTATGGAAAAAAGGTGAGCTGCAAAGTAAAGAGGCCATCGCATTATCAGGATTTAAGTATTCAACTTTTTATAAGAAAGTAAAAGAGTATAAAGAAATCATGCATAAAGCATAAAAGGTAGGAAAAACTCCTACCTTTTCTACAGCTTACCAGCTTCCACCACTGCCGCCGCCAAAACCGCCGCCGGAGAAGCCTCCACCGCCAAATCCACCAGAAGAGAAGCTTCCACCTCCACTTCCAGATTTCGCAGGTGGGATATAACAGACTGCTTTTGAAATATCACGCATACAATAATGGAAATGATTCCACCACAACATACTCATAAAGACATCTCCCTGATTGCCTATATACCAGCCAGGGTTTGGCAAGCCGATGTTTTCAAATTTTTTCACCCATACATCACTGATTCCAAGTACATACGCATAAGGCAGTACTTTAAAAAACGCATATGGATCATCCTTTGCCAACGCTTCAATTCGATCTTTTTCACAGCTTTCAATAAACTCTTTTAACCCAAGAATCTGTCCCAGCCATGCATTGCCTTTCTTACTGCGTTTATCCATGAAAACCATAATGACCAATAGTCCAAGTGTCACAAGGGTTGTCAATAAGATTACATACCAGCTTGTTTCCAGCTGCATTTGTAAAATCACACCGGCACCAATACAGATACCGTTACATATTAATAAAACGATCATCAGGATAAAGAAAGTAGAACGTTTCATCGCATAACGTTTTCTGATGAATAAAATCCATGGAATGATTGTGATTAATAAAATCAATGATGGTATCATAAATGGTAAAGAAAGTGATATTGCATCATATTTGGCATATGCCCCCGCAAAGGATGCGATTGCCTGTGGCAACACAACAATAAACAACATCACACATTGTAATACCAAAGAGGCTTTCATATATACCTGATTCTCTTTTTTAAAATGATTTTGAATCTGTATTTTTGTTTCATTCATCGCTTTACTCATTTTCTCCGTTTTTAAATCATCTTCTTTTACGATATAATCCTTAGAGAAGATTGCAGAAAACAGCGTTCGCTCATAATCATTAGCTTCTATGCCAAGTTCTTTACGTTTCTCAAGCTGGAAGCCTTCATTTTCATCATGAATCAAAATATTCCCATTGTTTGCCCACTTCAAAATCAAAGATACCGCATCACGATCATCTACGATATGATCGATTACATAGCCCACACCTGCACTATCTAAATCTTTTGGTGGATCAAATTCCACTGTCACAATGACTTCATCATCTTTACCAAAACGAATAAATAAAATCAGACTGCCAAGCAGGATGATCAGAGTAATACCAATCACATACGTATCATAGTTTTTATCTTTTGTAAAAGTAAAATAATCTTTTGGCACATTAACCATAATGGTTGCCTGCTCTTGTGAAAACAACATTTTTGTATTGTGTCCACTGATGACATTGCCATCTACTTTTACACTTAATTTATTGTTATTTTGACCATAGCGCCCTGTAGAAACATATATGTTTTCACTATCAAATGCTTTTGGCATGGTAATACGATAGGTAAAGTCCTTTATGGTTGTGTCAAAACTTCCTATCAAATTCCAGTACAGCATCTGTATGCCATCAAGATCTAGATCTTTTGTTTGTACACGATAAGAAAGACGATAAGACTGTTTTCCTATGACTTCTTCATCTTCATCGCCTAAACGTATGGAAATCCCATCATAGTTCTTTTCTACCTTATATGGTCCATCACATTCTATATGACTAATAGGAAAGTAATAGGACTTCTTTTCTTTTACGCCATCTACATTCCAATCCATATCATATACGGTTGGAATGTTACGATAAAAGCCATGACGTCTTTGCAGGAACTTTAAATCATAGGTTTCAGTGATATCAATACTGCCATTTTCATGTACGACCATTTCTATGTTTGCCTTTTCAATATCGAATGCTTCCTTTGCGGACAGCGGTGTCAGTGACATCATGCAGCAAACCATGATCATGATCCATAAACTTATCTTTTTCATAGTCCCTCCTTTGAAAAAAGGAATCGTATGCACAATATGGTAAACGATTCCTTCAGATTGTTTAAAACTGTACGTTTACATTTTCTCTTTGTGATGCGTCATTTACCTCATACATTGGTTTCTTTGTGAAATGGAAGATACCGGCTAATATATTGGTAGGAAACATCATGACAAGGTTATTAAACTTCAGACATACAGCATTGTAGTATTTACGTGCATTCGCAATATCATCCTCAATTGACTTTAAATCAGCCTGTAAAGACATGAAGTTTTCATTAGCTTTTAATTGTGGATATTGTTCACTGATTGCAAATAATGATCCAATCATGCTTTGGAATTTTTGTTCACACTTGATTTTTTCATCCATTGATGTGGCATTCATTGCACTGCTTCTTGCTGCAATTACCTTTTCCAATGTTTGAGATTCATGTTTGGCATAACCTTTAATTGTTTCTACCAGGTTAGGGATCAAATCATAACGTTTCTTCAAGAATACATCCATAGTAGAGAATGCTTCTTCTACTTTATTCCCCATTTTGATAAATTTGTTGTAACTGCTGATCAGCCAGATGACTGCAATTACCAATACGATTCCTATAACAATCAACGCAATTTGCATATATATTCTCCTCTCTTGTTTTTTTGATTATACCATTTATGAAAACAGTACGCAATATTTCTTGTAATTATGGAAATTTATATCATCAGATTGCTGTTTTCTTACAATTTTATATGCAATATCCAAAAAAAGACTAACGCATATACGTTAGTCTAAAATACAAAGTTTCCATTCTCAAAGACAGTTACCTTTATGCCATCTTCTTTGATACCGATGACTTTCATATCTTCATTACCAAACATGAAGTCCACATGCGTTAATGACTGATTGACATCTGCTGCCAGTAATTCTTCTTCACTCATATCTGTTCCATGTTCAATATTGCCTGGATAAGCACTTCCAAGTGCCAGATGGCAGCTTGCATTTTCATCAAATAAAGTGTTATAGAATAAAATACCGCTTTGTGAGATTGGTGATTCATAAGGAACAAGTGCTACTTCACCTAGACGATTGCTGCCTTCATCAAAATGAACAAGGCTTGCTAGAGCATCTTTTCCCTCTTTTGCATCAAAATCTTTTACGACACCATCTTCAAATGTCAGCCAGAAATCTTTTACCAGTGTACCATTATAATCTAAAGGTTTACTAGCAACAACTTTACCATATACCCCACTGCGTGATGGTGTGGTAAAGATTTCTTCGGTTGGCATATTAGGATTAAATGGAATATTTGTTTCAATTGTAACATCATTTCCACCAGCCCAGATATGACCTTTCACAAGCCCTACATGTAAATCTGTACCTAAAGAATTTGTGAAATGCAGTTCTTTGAAATTGTGATCATTTAAAATCTTCACACGTTTTTGGAAACTTTCATTTAATTCTGTCCATTCTTCGATTGGATCATTATCCTCACGAACGTGTACACAGGATAAAATGCGTTCCCATAATTCTTCTACAGCTGCATCCACATCTTCAAATTCAGGGAATACAAGGGCTGCCCATTCAGGATTTGGTACTGCGACAATGCTCCATTGTGCCTTATTGGCATTGGTATATGCGCGTACTTCTTTACTTGCTGAAGCCATTGCCATACGACGTTTACTGATTTTATCAGCTGGCACATCTTTCATAATGCCTGGAATATCACTGATGATATGCAGGATGCATCCACCTTCTTTAAAATAATCCAGCTTACTATCTACCTGCCATGCATGAACATTGCTTAATGTTTCTTCACTTTGGTGTATATAATCTTCTCTGATATTATAATCATCTACATAGGTTACAATTACCTGTTTTGCGCCATGTGCATAAGCTGCTTTTACACATGCACGTGCCATATCTACTGCATCAATGCTTGCGTTGATCATCAGTGTCTGATCTTTTTGAAGATTGACACCCTTTACGATAGCAAGCTCTGCATATTTCTCTAATCTTTTTTGGTCAATCATATGTTCTCCTTGTCAACATAAGATCTAGGCAGCATCGCTGCACCAACAATACCTGGTTCTTCCAACTGTGCTTCTTTGAATTCTACTGTCTGCATACCTTTATGAATCATTGTACGATAGTAAGCTTCCATCTTATCGAAGAATACATCTTTACCCTTCATAACGCCTCCACCAACAACGAATACATATGGGTCAACAACATGTGCGATAGCTGAGAACATAACCGCTAAATCATAAGCAACTTCATCACAAAGTTTCAATGCTTTTTCATTACCTTCTCTTGCTAAATCAAAAACATCACCTGCATGTCTGATCTTGTCATCGCCAAAGATTGCTTTTCCTTTTCTTGTGATTGCAGTTCCACTAGCTTCATTTTCTACTGCGCCTACATTTAAGTAATTTACTTTTTCACGGTTACGGTCAATGATGATATTTGCTACTTCACCTGCGTGACCATTTTTACCAGCAACTACACGCTGATTTACAACCAATGTGCCACCAATACCAGTAGAGATGGTTACATAATATACTACAGGCAGACCTTTTCCGGCACCAAGCATAGCTTCACCCATACCAGCAACATTTACATCATTGTCAACGAATGTTGGCATATGGAAATGATCACTGATTGTTTTTGCGATTGGGAAGCCTTCAAATCCTGGAAGGTTGGTAGCTAAAACCATTTTTCCTTCAATGGTATTCACTGGTCCTGGAACACCCATACCGATTCCTTCACAATCAGCATAGCCATCAATTTTTTCAATCATAGAAATGATTTTATTAATCACATGCTCTGTTCCTTGTGCAACTTCTGTAGGTTCTTTTACAATCTGTAAAATATTACCTTCTTCATCAACTTTTGCTACACGGACATTTGTACCACCTAGGTCTACTCCAATATACGTTTTCATAAAAAAAACTCCTCCTTTAAAATCAATGTATATCAATATTTTACCACTTTTATGTGTATTTTCCCACTTAATATGAACGATTTTAGAAAAATAAAACAAGATATCACAAACGTTTTTGTTTTCCCACCATAATCATACAGAAAATGCTATGATTGATAGACAAAATCAACAGTAAACTGACGGTTTCCATCAATTGGATGCTCCCATGATGGAACGATTTGATAACTGCTTATGGTATCCGGACATTCTTCTGCTTCTTTTTTCGCATAGCTTTCCGCTTCTTCATAAGTCATAAATACCTGTCCACTGTTTCCAATATATTGTGTATTGCTCATGACGACAACTTCTTCTTTTGGAACCGTTACTTCTTCTTTTACCACTGTTTTTTCTTCTTGTTTTGTTTTTGTCTTTTCTTCTTTTTTATCTTCTTTCTTATCTTCTTTTTTTACTTCTTCTTTTGGCTGCTCCTGTTTCTGTTCCACTTTTTCTTCTTTTTTTTCACTAGCCGCAATCCGCTCTTCCAACTCGGCTGGGGTTATTTCTTTTGGTTTGATTTCTTCTACAGGTCCTTCTCGATCAAGACGTGGTGTTAAACTGTTCCTTGTTTCTCCCAAGGTATCCAGAAAAGCATAGCCAGGCTTTTTTTCCTGTACTTCCGGTTTCAGATAGGTAATCCCTGCAAAAAGGATAATCGCAACTGCAACCATTGTAAATAAATGATCTGATAGCTTTTTCTTCATTGTCCATCCTCATTTCTCTTTTCAAGTAGTTTATCATTTCTTATAGCTACTGTCTAGATATTAAAAAAAATTTGGATATCCGCATATAAAAGTGTTCAATTCTGACAAAAAAAGCATAGCGTTTCTGCTATGCTTTCATAAAATCTGTTTTGATTATTTTACTTCAATGATCTTCATTGTGTTTGTAGCACCGCATCCTACAGGATATCCAGCAACGATGATGATAGTTTCACCAACTTTGATTCCCATATCTTTTGCGATGGCACGAGCCAATTCACATTCATTGTTCTGGTTGTTTGTTACTTCAGAAAGAACAGTTGTAACACCCCAGTTTGCAGCTAATGAACGCTGTGTCTTTTCATCAAAAGTAACAGCGATGATTGGTGCTTCTGGACGGAATTTAGAGATTCTTCTTGCAGTTGTTCCACTCTGTGTAAATGCGATAACAGCAGCAACATCAAGTGCCATTGCAGTATCCGCTACAGAGATAGCGATTGCATCATTCTTTGTTCTTTGGCTAGTCTTGATTGCATTCTTTAAACGTACTGCATAAGGAATTTCTGGTTCCATAGCTTTTGCAATCTTATCCATTGTCTGAACAGCTTCTACTGGATATAAACCAGCTGCTGATTCACCAGATAACATGATTGCATCTGTTCCATCAAGGATTGCATTCGCAACATCACTTGCTTCTGCACGTGTAGGTCTAGGGTTGCCCTGCATACTTTCCAACATGTGAGTTGCAGTTACAACTGGTTTACCTAATGCATTTGCAGTCTTGATAATCTTCTTCTGATAAATAGGAACTAATTCAAGAGATACGTCAACTCCCAAGTCACCACGTGCAACCATAACACCATCAGCAACTTCAAGGATTTCTTCCAAATTATCGAAACCTTCTTGGTTTTCAATCTTTGGAATAATCTGAATATCTTCTCTTCCTTCTTCTTTTAAAATCTGACGGATAGCTAATACATCATCTTTTCTTCTTGTGAAAGATGCAGCGATGTAATCAACACCCATTTTACAACCGAAACGGATATCTGCATCATCTTTTTCTGAGATGAATGGCATACTTAATTTAACGCCTGGCAGGTTACATCCTTTTTTGCTCTTTAATGTATGAGGATTTTCAATACGGCATGTTAATTCACCGTCTTTTTTATCGATTACTGTTAAACGGCATTTACCATCATCAATCAGGATAGTTCCATCAACCTGTAAATCGTCAAAGATTTCTGGACACTGGATGTGGAATTTTTCGTGTGTTCCTTCGATTTTTTCACGAACGATTTTTACGATTTCACCTTTTTCATAAGTTTCTGATCCATTAGCGAAGTCACCTAAACGTACTTCTGGGCCTTTTGTATCAAGTAAAATCGCAACACTTTTTCCTGTTTCTTTTACAACTTCACGAATCGTTTTAATACGATTTCCATGTTCTTCATAATCTCCATGAGAGAAGTTTAAACGGATGATGTTCATTCCGTTGTTTACCAGCTTGGTCATCATTTCTTTGCTTTCAGAAGCTGGACCAATGGTACAGATGATTTTTGTTTTTCTTTTTTGCAGCATAAATTCAATTTCCTTTCCTAATTACCTACGTGTTTGTAATTTTTTTTGTTTCTGATTAAACCAGTCTTTCAAATAAGTTAAGCAGTCGTTTACGTGACTCTCTAGGCATACTTAATGCTTCTTCAATAGGAACTGATATAATCTGGTTGTCTTTGATGCTTACACATTGTCCACCAATGCCCTGCATCAATAAATCAACAGCTTTTTCACCCATGCGGCTTGCCAATACTCGATCACTTGGTGTCGGTGATCCACCACGCTGTACGTGGCCTAATACCGTGGCTCTACCAGAGAATCCAGTATTCAGACTAACCTTTTTCGCAAACTGGTGTACGTCTGTGATTTTTTCAGAAATTACCACAATTGCATGACGTTTCTTTTTGATCAAATCAAAATCACGCAATCTCTCCAGCACTTCGCCTTCCTCAAAGCCAGTGGAAGAAGTAATAACGATTTCAGCACCACAGGCAATGCCTGCCCATATTGCCAAATCACCACAACGGTTTCCCATTACTTCTACAATAGAACAGCGGTGATGCGAACTGGAGGTATCTCTCAGTTTATCGACAGCTTCTACGATAGTCGTAAGTGCAGTATCAAAACCGATTGTAAAATCAGTACATGTGATATCATTGTCGATCGTGCCAGGCAGACCGATACAGTTGATGCCCATTTCCGTTAAGGCCAGTGCACCACGATAAGATCCGTCTCCACCAATTACAACAACTGCCTCGATTCCACGTTTCTTCAGCTGGGATACAGCTTTTTTACGAACTTCAATATCCTTGAACTCCGGCAAACGTGCAGATCCTAATATAGTCCCGCCACGGTCAATGATTTCACCAACGGAGGCCTTCGTCAAAGGTTCTATATAGCCTTCTACCATTCCCTTGTATCCATCATAGATACCGAAAACTTCAATTCCACTATTTAATGCAACCCTTGTGACGGCACGAATGGCAGCATTCATTCCCGGTGCATCTCCACCAGATGTCAGAATACCAATACGCTTTACCATAATAATTCCTCCATTCACTTCTTTATAATACCATTTTCTTACAATTTTGACTAGCATTTCTTTACGTTTTACGTGTATTTATTTACGATTTATGTACAAGTTAGAATCTTCGCGTTTCTCCTTTGACGAATATTTCATCTGATAACGCTTTAATTCTTTCCATTAATCGCTCTGCGGCAATCGGCTCGGATGATTTGTTCGTTGTCACACGCAGACGTTCTTTTAAATCCTTCATAGAATAATTACTTGTAAAGATGGTTTTCTTTTTTGCCTGCATTCTGGCTTCCAATATCGTTAATAAGATATCATCACGACTCCAGCTGGTGATACTTTCTCCACCGATATCATCTAATACTAGAACATCTATGCGTTTTAACATATTTAATTTTCGTTCCATGCCTTCTGGATCTTGAAACATCAGTTTTAAATCTGAAATAAGCTTTGGCACATGGACAAATGCACATGGCACATTTCTTCTTGTATAGAAATTGGTCATACCAGCTGCAAGATAAGTTTTTCCCACACCTGGTTTTCCCCATAAGTATACCCCTTTGTCATTTGTTTCATCCATCAGATTCTGGGTAATCGACATGACGACTGCTTTGTAATCCGCACTTTCTTTTTTTAAATCCAGACGTGCAATATTCACAAGCAGCATTTCTTCATTCATATCTGCCTGGCGATAGTATTTTTTATGAGCAAACTGTTCTTCTCTTTGTATTACATATGCACAATGTGTTAAGCGATTTTGTAAGAAACCATCTACATACAAATCAAGATAAGCACCTTTTTGTGGCTGACGACAAAACATCAGTCCTTCACAATGCTCACATTTTTCTTTGACCTTTACCCAGTCAGAGAATTTACCACTGTGTTCTTCCACAAAGTGTTCATCTAATTGTTGCTTTTTCAGCCATTCTTTTACGTAAGGATGAGCCAGCAGCTTTTCTACCAGCTGTTTCTTTTTTACTTTTTGTTCTTCGCTTAATTCATAATGAAAACTGATTTTATCCATGCTGCTCACCTTCCAGTTCTTTCAACATTTTTTCTAATGCTTCCTCATCCACTTGTTGATTGCTTTGTACACTGTCCTGATCATGATACCATGCAGGCAGCTGTTTCTTTTCGACATTTGGTTTCGGTTTTCCTTTTTGCTTTTCTTCTTCTATCTGCGCCAATGCTTTTTCTTTGGTATCTATACCTAAGCGCACCCATACACCAGCTACTTTTTCTACATAGTTTCTGGTAAAACGCTGATTGGTGGTTTCTAATACATATTCTATCAATACATTCACAACTTCTGGTTTCATCTTGAAATCTGTAATCAAATTCTCAATCAAAAACTTGTCAGCATGACTAACTTTTACACCGCGTTGTTTCTTTTGTAAGAAAATAACTGGTGGTAGTCCATAAGGATCTTGTTGCTTTTCTTCATAGACAGGTTTGGCATTTCGGCATTTTTTCTTTAACGCTTCCAAATTTAACCGCCCCTTTTTTAAATCGATACATTGGGAAACCAGCTTGCGCATTTCCATTTCTGATATGCCATGAATGGTCGCAAGCTCCCCTATGGCATGGAGATTTTCTCCACTTCTTGCTTTTAAAGGGAATATCATTGTAGAATATCCAGTTAAGAACCGATCAAAATTAAAGCTGAGTGGGATATCGTTTTGGGTTAAGATATCCTGCTTTGGTTTCATCTTTTTAAACAGTTCTTCTTGACTATCCTCCCAATCTTCTTTTAATACGTTTTCAAAAGGAATCGTAATTTCCTGATAGCCTTTTTTATCCTCGATAGCTGGGGCAAAACAGAGTTTATTGAATTCATAGACCTGTTTCCCCATTTCTTTCATATATAGTCTACCAAATACTTCATGACGCAAAAATTCACTGCCTTTTTTAGGCATGAACACCTGATAGATATAAGCATTATGTAAGGCGTCATAATAGGTTTTCATTAACAGATACTGTTCTAGAATGCGTCTGTTTTTTTCTATGACCTCCATGCTTAAGCCAGTGATATTGGCAATTAACAAATGGTTTTTTATTTTCGCATGGCGGGTGCCGATGGCAAGCAGGGTCTGATACAGAGTAACTGCATCCTGTTTGATAAGGGGGGCATACAGCATGGTAAATGATGCAAGTGTTTCATTGCTGATTTCCCCACAGATTTCTATTTTGCATTTATCTTCCTTCATCAGCATCCAAACCACCTCTATTCTTTATTCAGTATATCATGAATCTGCTGTTTCAAAGCTTTTTTATCTCCATTATTCCAGAATACGACATCACTTTTTTTAATCTTTTCTTCTTGGGACATCTGGGCATCTAATCGTCTGATTGCCTCTTTTTGGGATACATGGCGATACATCATCAAGCGCTGTAAGATGATATCGCGTTCTGCTGCCACAACCCATATTTCATCAAAGAAGCTTTCCCAATGTACCTCAAATAGTAATGGTACTTCTACAACTGCCAGCTTTTGATTTTTTAATGTACCTAGACAGTTAGAGATTTCTTCTTTGATCAAAGGATGCAAAATACCCTCCGCTTGTTTTTTCTTTATCGGATCTGAGAATATCAGATCACTCATTTTCTGTTTATCTAATTCTTTTTGTTCATTTAAAATATCATCAGAGAATACTTCTACCAGTCTTTGATATCCTTTGTTTCCTTTTTTTAATAAGTCGGCGTTAATGGCATCACAATCTAATACAGTAACATCTGCTTCTTTCAGTATTTCAATTACACTGGATTTTCCAGCGCCCATCACACCTGTTAAGCCAATCTTTTTCATTTCCTTTTCTGACATACAGGACAGTAGCACGTTCCTCGCTGTGCGACCTGGATCTTTTTGATTTCCGTACCACAGACACTGCACTTTTCTCCTTTTTTCGCATGTACTTTCAGTTTCAACTGAAATCTTCCATCCACCCCTAAGGAGGATGTATAGGAACGAATGGTTGTTCCACCTGAACGGATGGCACCATTCATGATTCTTCTTGTCTGATAGATCAATTCTTCAAAATCTTTTTTACGCAAATGATTGATCATAGTTTCTGGATGCATCTCCATCGCAAAACATATTTCATCCGCATAGATATTACCAATACCACACATAATACTTTGATCTAACAAAACGGCTTTTAACGCTGTTTTTTTATGATGCAGGCGGTGATACAGATAATCTGAGGTTAATCGTTCATCAAATACATCATAGCCAAATTTCTCAAAACAGGGATATCGTTGCTCATCTGTTTTGGGATACAGCCACATTCTGCCGAATTTACGTGTATCATGATATCGTAATTGCCGCCCATCATCTAAGGTAAATATCACATGCGTATGTTTATCGTATGCCTCAGATGGTCGTTGTACATAGAATTTACCTTCCATACGCAAATGAACGATCCATACCATATCATCTAAATCGAAGATAAGAAACTTTCCATAGCGTTCATATGCCAGTATTTTTCTGCCTTTGATTTGTTTTATAAAAGTATCAACATCAGGATAGGCGATGATACGTGTCCAATAGACTTCTACATTTTCAATAACGGGATGATTCAACTGATGCTCTAAGGTACGAAGAACGGTTTCTACTTCAGGAAGTTCTGGCATTATTTTGCCTCATACCAGTTCTTGCCTATGCTTGCTTCCGCAATCAAAGGAACCTTCAGCTTCATGATATTCTGCATACCATCTTCTACCAGTTCTTTCATTAATTCGATTTCATCCTCACATACATCAAAGATCAATTCATCATGAATCTGTAAAATCATGCGTGATTTCACGCCCCGTTTCTGCATGGTGTCATAAATAGAAATCATTGCCATCTTGATCAAATCAGCGGCACTTCCCTGAATAGGAGCATTCATAGCAGCACGTTTTCCAAATTCACGCATCATATAATTCTTATCGCTGATCTCTGGAATATATCTTCTTCGATTAAAGATGGTTTTTACATAGCCATTTTCTTCACAATAGGCAATTGTCGCATCCATAAAGGTTTTGATGGCTGGATAAGACGCAAAGTATTTTTCAATAAAGCTGTGTGCTTCTTTTCTGGATATACCCAGCTGTTCACTTAAGCCGAAATCACTTTGTCCATACACGATACCAAAATTAACTGTTTTTGCGCTTCTTCGCATGTTGGAAGTTACCGCATCATGGTCAACATCAAAAATCTGCATGGCTGTTTTGGTATGAATATCAATACCATGATTAAAGGCATCAATCATCTGTTCCTCATTTGCCATATGTGCTAACATTCTTAATTCGATTTGTGAATAGTCCGCACTTAGCAATACATGATTGGGACTGGCCACAAATGCTTTACGTATTTCTTTGCCTTCTTCATCACGGACACTGATGTTTTGAAGATTTGGTTCACTACTGGATAAACGCCCTGTCTGGGTCTGTATCTGATTAAAAATCGTATGGATTTTCCCATCGCTTTGGATATGTTTACTCAATCCAACTGCATAGGTACTATAAATTTTCTGATATTTACGATGCTCCAGCAGTAATGGAATGATGGGATGTACATGAATCAGTTTCTCTAATACATCTGCGGCAGTACTGCGTTTCTTGCCGGCTTTTAAGCCTAATTCATCATATAAGATGACTGCCAGCTGTTTTGGGGAATTGATATTAAATTCCATACCTGCCATTTCATAAATCTGTCTGCTTAAATCATCAATTTTCTTTGCGGTTGCCGCAGCGATTTCATCTAATGTTTGCAAACTTGTATAAACGCCTTCTTTTTCCATCGCATATAACACACGTGTTAATGGCATTTCAATATTCATAAACAGATCCATCATTTCCATTTTATTCAATTCATCTTTTAACGGCTTTATTAGATCTGATAGATCATCTACCTGCATCAGCGCATAGTTTTGTTGCTGTTGCTCATCAACCAGTTTTGGTTTGCCACGTTTGCCATATACATCTTCTTTACGAATGCTGCGATCAAAGTTATATTTCTCCTGCAGCTTATCATAATCTGAAATCGTTCCATCTACTAAAAATGCCGCAATCATGATATCAAATGCAATATTGCCACATGGGATATTATTTTTATGACAGGTATGATAGAAATTCTTTGCATCATAGACTGCCATGTGATTATCTTCTTTGATATATTGTAAGAAAGCTTCATCCTGTAAAGCATCCGATAAGGTGATGTATTCGTTTTTCGTTTCATTTCCAATGGCAAAGCCATATAATTGTGCATCATAATAGGCTTCATTGTCGACATCCGCATAGACAACGGAATCATCGCATAATAAATCTTTACTAATGGTATGTACAACTTCCCGTGTACTATGTTTTTCTACTTTATCGGTATTCATAGTAGCTTTCGCAAAGCTGTTCATTTCATATTTCACATAAAAATCATGCAGAGTATCGCCTGGTTGTGGCATTGCGATTTCATCAATAGTGAATGGAATATCCGCATCCGTTTTGATTGTCGCAAGATATTTTGATAAAAATGCTTTTTCTTTATCGGTTACCAGTTTTTCTTTCAACTTGCCTTTGATTTCATCAATGTGTTCATATACATTATCTACTGTTTCATATTCATTCAACAGTTTTAATGCTGTTTTTTCACCAATTCCCTTAACACCTGGAATATTATCTGCACTATCTCCCATCAACGCTTTTAGATCAATGATCTGACATGGCTTAATGCCCATGGTTTCCATTAATTTTTCTTCGTTCATGACTTCCATTTCCGTGATTCCTTTTTTCATCAGATAAACATCTGTGGTAGGATCAATCAGCTGTAATAAGTCACGATCACTGGAAAGGATATGGATATTTACATCCGGATATTTTTTCGCAAGTGAGCCTATGATATCATCTGCCTCAATACCTTCACATTCATAACGAGTGATACCATAACTATCTAAGTATTCACGGGCAATTGGAAACTGTACGATCAATTCCTGATCCAGTTGTTTTCTTGTTCCTTTATATTCTGTATATGTTTCATGACGGAAGGTTGGTTTTCCAGCATCCCATGCCACAAATACTGCATCTGGTTTTACCATATCCAATGCTTTATTGATCATGGTGATAAAACCATATACCGCATTGGTAGGAATCCCATTGCTGGTTTTCATCATTCTTCCATATAATGTCGCATAGTAAGCACGAAACAACATGGAATTTCCGTCAATTAATAATAGATTTTTCATAAAATAACCTCCATTTGTACTTTATTTTACCACAGTTTTCAATAAATCACGCGTACTTTACACATAAATCAAAAAGAAAAGGTCTTGCGACCTTTATGAAGCCATATTTTCCAGCATTTTCAGATTTTCATACATAATTGTAAGATAATCTTTGGTAGCTTTCTGATCTGATTCACTGATACTGGACAGATTGCTCATATTGATAGGTGTTAATCCTAATTCATCAATCAGCTGCTGCTGTAACTTGGCCATGTCTTCTGGTAAATTTTGTTCCAGCACCATATAACGTACTTTATCTGCACGAATACGGCTCTTGATTGCTTCTAACTGATCTTTGGTAGGCAATGCCCCATATTTACTTAAACATACAGGATATACATTGACACCATAGGATTTCTGCCAAATACCAAAGCTTGGCGTCATGGACACAAAAGAAATCTGCATATGTTCTTCCGGTATCTTTTGATAATCCGCATCCAAACGTGCCAGATCTACTTCCAGTTTTTTATAATTAGACTGAAATATTTTTTTATATTCCGGATATTGGTTACTCAAAGATGTACAAATATCATGTGCCATAGAAGTCATAGCGACTGGATCCATCCAAAGCATTGGGTCAGAATCATATAAATCCAGCATTTTGAACGCATCCCCATCATAATAAGGTGCTTCCACCCCTGTGGTAATACCGTTGATGGTTGTCGTTGTATAACGTTCAAATTTATATACGGCACTCTTTGTTTCCAGATTGACCATATTTACTTTTGTGGAACGGATATCATCATAATAAATATCCATATATGGTTCTAATCCACCAATATAAAACAAAATATCGCTGTTTTTTAATGTTTTTTTATAATCTTCTTTCAGTTGTGCACGTTGTACCAATGTATCTGTACTGATGTTTTCCACCTCTACATAATTGCCTGCGATACGATCCACAAGATAAGTTAATGGATAAATGGTTGTGGCAACCTTTGGGTGTTCTTCACTGCATCCGCTAAGAAATAACGCACATAACATGATGACAAGAAAAGATTGAAGTTTTTTCATAACTTTCATCCTCCTTGTTTTAAATTATATCATAATTTTTTTCATGCGCCTACTCATAATCGAAAAATCGACAGCCATTTTTCCTCCTCCATCCATGCGCCATGCACATACATCACATTATAGGAAAAGCGATATAAATCATGTCCTTTATTCATGCGTACAGGATAAGAAACAGGATGACTTCTGCGATAGCGATAGAATACCAATTTACGATATCTGATGGTGTAGTATGCCATGATGTTTTCCATAACCAATAAGACAATCACCATCATGGCACTGATGCCGTGTAGTATCTGAAAGTATCCTAACATTAACAGCCATATGATCGATAGCACATGCAACAAGCGGGCAGCTGTTTCATAACGAAAGAAAAGCTGTAAACATAACTCCAATATCCGACCACCATCCAAAGGATAAATTGGCAGCATATTAAAAACCAGTATTGAAGCATTCATCAAACATAAATACTCGTAAAAGGTATAGGAAATGATATGGGTACCTACAAAAAGATATAATAATACCGGTTCAAAAAGGTGTGTTAGAGGGCCTGCGATAAGGACACAAAAATCCTTTAAGCCACTTCGATAGCCAATGGATTCTATGATGGCACATAGGCCAAATGGATATATAATGATTTTTCGTATGGGATAATGAAACAAATATGCGATGAATACATGTGCGCCTTCATGCATGCTCATGATCAAAAAGATAAAACACAGTATTTTATAAACCGGCAGCCATGCACACAAGAAAAGAAAAGGTATCCATAACCAGGAAACCTTAATCTTGCGTAGCTTCATGCATATCCAGCTTGCGATTATCTTTCATAAAGCTGATCATAATTTGATCTTGATAAGTCCCTAACACCTTATCTTTTAAGATACGTTCATTTTCTTTGACACTGACATCTTTTACCCCTTCATATGTGGTCACGACTCCATTATCCTGTTTCATCACGATACTGACATCCTGATTTTCCATTTTCTGAATATGCAATACCACACCATCATACAGGTTATTCACCGTATTGGAATCGTTACGATACGTATCTTCTTTCACTTTGGTATAAGAAACAGGCGAGCTGACACTTTGATCTTTCAACTCAAGAAAATCCTCTAACGGCAACCATGATGACAGCTCTTCTAAATGTAGTTCTTTCATAAATGCAGGCATTTCAACCAGATGTAATTTCTCATTCAATAATAACGCTAATACCGCCACACATACAAACATCATCAACATCACTGTATGATATAAAAAGCGAAATATATGCGGACCCTTCCTATGTTCCTCTTCTTCAAATCCAATTCTTCGCTGGGCAATTCTTCTTCTCACTTTATGCAGATCATCCACAAGCTTCCCTCCTCGTTACTACAACATATGCCTGTATACGAAAAAAAAGAACAGGCAGCCTGTTCTTAAGGATTCTCAATATCTTCTTTATGTTCCTGTTTATAAATCACCATTCCTGTTTTGATCATAATCGTAACCGGTACGGACAACATGATGCCAATTGGTCCATAAATCACACCACCTGCAAATATCACAAAGATCGTAAGCAATGGTCCAAGTGAGCTTCGTTTTTCATGTACGATGGGGGAAATGACATAGTTATCCACGTTACTTAAAATCAAAATACCAATCAATAACGCAATCAGATTTGGTGTTGGAAGGGTCAACCCTGTCAATAAACCAATGGCATTGGCAATCGTTCCACCAATATATGGAACAATCGTACCAAGGGCAGATATGATACCAATAATCAGCCAGTCGGGATGTCCCACCAGAAAATAAAATGCGCAATATTCAATCAATCGGATAAATACCAGTATAATCAAAGATTTGATATATACATACACATCCTCATCCATCTTGGTAAGATAATGATCACAATGAGGGAAGAAGAAACGAATGCCTTTTTTTATGTAGTTCTTAATACGTTTAAAATCAAACATCATATAAATTGCGATAATGATCGTAAACAGGATATTCGTTAAGTAATCCAATACCATCGTCATCCAGTTTGGCAGATTGCCAAGCAGCTGTGGCAGCCAGTCATCATAGCCCTCCAATAGTTTGATAATACTATCCTGAATAGAATTCACAACCGAAAAATCTTTAAAGTTTCCAACTTCTTTGATTTTATTACTGATCCACTGTACCCCTTCTATAATACTCATAATAAAGGAATTCACTTTTGTATACAGTGCTGGTATCAGCATCACGATCAATACGATAATTAATATGATCAATAAGACCCAGATGGCTAATATTGAAAAGTTTTTCGGTATTCCTTTCTTTTTCAAAAATTCCACCAGCGGGCTCATGATATACGCAATCACAAAGCCAGTCACAAACGGAGTCATGATAGAAACAAGCATCGAAGCCCAGCTTCCCCATACGCTTTGGGTACGTATCAACAGATAAAGAATCATCAGAACACCAATGATTTTTAACAGTACGTATAAGGAACAATGGTCGTCAAATTTTTGTAGTAGTTTCTTAAACATCCATTCACCAGCTTTCTTTCTGGTTTATTTTAACATACTGGCATGAAAAAAACCAGTCAGCCAAACAGTTTTGAAAGAAAGCTTTCCTTATGAAGCTTTGGCAAATTTACATGTTCGCCCTGTAAGCGTTTCGCAATTGCCATAAAACATTCATAAACAGGCTGATTGCGTTTGATAACTGCTGGCTTTCCAATATTTCCTGCTCTTTGCATTTCTTCATCCTCAAATACATATCCTAAAAATTCAACCGCCAGCCAGCGTTTCGCATCTTCTAAAGGAATCGCAATCTTTTTTTCTATGGCTTTGGGTGAATAACGATTCACAAGAAAGGATATTTCTTCTTTTCCCTCCTGCATCAAAATACCGATGATGCGATCAGCATCCTGTAATGCTGTCACATCCAGTGTTGTCACAACAATGACTTGATCAACACAATACATGGAGCATGCAAAACCTTTTTCAATACCCGCTGGGGCATCTAAGAACACATAATCAAACTGTCCTGCCAACTCCTCTACAATCAATTTCAACTGTTCCTTTGAAAAATCATGAATCTGAACACTTTTACAGGCAGGTATCAGATAAACATTTCTACAATACTTATCCTGCAGCATCGCTTTCCGTAAGGAACAATGTCCTTCCATGACATCTTTTAAATCGTATATTACCCGATTTTCAAGTCCCATCATATAATCCAGATTTTTTAATCCCAGATCCATATCGATCAAGCATACTTTCTTATCCATGTTTCCCAGCATTTCACCAAGATTCAATACGATACTGCTTTTTCCAACCCCGCCTTTTCCTGATGCAACGGCAATGATTTCTCCCATAAAGCTCCTCCTTTTACTGCTTTCAGTAATACTTTTTCCCTGTTATAGTAAGCTTTTATGGGTGCGAAACTTGTCACATTTTGAAATGCACTATCACAAATGCGCACCTTGGAAGTAATAGAGGAGGCCACAAGTACATCTTCTTTATGCCAAAGATCAATCACTGCCTCCACATGTCCAATCACATATAAATTTCCCATAGCATGCACATAGGCACCTTTTCGCATATCCCCTATCCATAAGGTATCTTCTGTTAATGTGATGATTTGCCCATTGTACAAAGTTGCTTCTTTGATTTGTTGTTTTCGCTCAACAATTTCATCAAATCCTTTAATCAGTATATGATTATTTTCACAGATGGCAAACAATGATAATAAGGTATCATCACAGACATCGGGTATATGAAAAAAAGCCTCAATCGCTTTTCCATACATTGAAATTGCTTTGAGTCTTTTCTCTAATTCTTTTAAAAATATTGTTTCATCATCAAATTGTGCAAACAGATGCAAGCCATCTTTTAATCCTTTGATTTTAATCTGAACCATTCGACCTTTTCGCTCCTTCTTATCCGTTTTTCTTTCATAAACAGATAATCATCTTTGATTCTCATCAGGAAAACGATGATCATAACCAGAATTGCATTCGCTAACAGCGTTAACAATTCAAAGCGTTCTGCCCATTCCAGAAACATAAGTG
This sequence comes from Absiella sp. AM29-15, assembly GCF_003434225.1. Taxonomy (NCBI): domain Bacteria; kingdom Bacillati; phylum Bacillota; class Erysipelotrichia; order Erysipelotrichales; family Erysipelotrichaceae; genus Amedibacterium; species Absiella sp. AM29-15. The sequence goes on along the minus strand of NZ_QVFL01000010.1, from coordinate 33,082 downwards.
CTGTCACTCTTTGGAAATACATATAGAAGTATACCAAAAGATCTTTGGCGAAAATTGTCACAATACATAATACTAAGGATTCAATTAATGTTTCTGTCATATGTTTACTCCATAAACGCAATAAACATGCGACAATACCATAGACAATGGCATATACCAAGAATGTATTTGCGCAGAAGAAGTCATAATACATACCCCATAAAACAGCAAATAATACAGAATCTAAAAAATCAAATTTACGAATTGTCAGAATCATGGCGCAAAAGCCAAGGTTTGCGATAAACAACAAATCATTCAACAGATAACTGCCAGGAAACAATACCATCAATATTTCATCCAGTATAAAACAGATGAATACAAATACTGCATGCGTCAACATTATTTCTCACCTGTCACAACAGCAACCGTTTCAAAACTTTGGAAATCATCCACTGGTTTTACATAAACAGTCTGTCCTGTCTGATTATTCAAAGCCTGCACAGTATCCACGGTACCAATAAAGATACCCCCTGGATAACCTTCCCCTTTTCCACTGGAGATGACCTGTTGTCCCTGCTTGATCTTATCTGATGTATCAAACAATTGAACCACGTATCGTCCTTTACTTGCATCATAGCTTTGTAAAACACCATCCACGGCTTCTTTATCTGAAATGCTTACCTTAATAATGACATTGTTTTGTTTATCTTCACTCGTCAAAAGCTTCACAGTGCTGGAATACTCACTAACTTCAGAAATCTTTCCGATTAAGCCTTTTGCGGTTCTTACTGCCATTCCTTCTTTGATACCATCTTTTTTACCTTTATTGATCGTTAACTGATTGTTCCAGTATGCCTGATCACGACTTTTTACTTTCGCATATGTTAATTTATATGCAGTTTCATCTTTTTGTAAATCCAGCAATTCTTTTAATTCCGTATTTTCTCTTATCAGCTCATCATTTTGTGCCTGTATACTTGGCATGGTGCTGATCAGATATTTATAGTTGTCATTTTCATCCTTGACCGCCCATAAATCAGAAAAATCTTTCATCCATCCTTTTAATGTTTGAAGTGGCTGATCAATCAATCCATATTTCAGCATACTGACACCATCATATGCAAGATTTCCACTCAGACTGCCACTCATACTGCGCAGAATCACACCTAGTATTAGAAATACTGCGATCAATCCCAGCAGTATTTTTTGTAATCGATTTAATTTTGACATGCTATCACCAACTTTACTGCTATTATTATAAAGGCTAATCGAAAATAGTTCAATCAATTAATTGCTTTTGTCGCAAACTTGTATAAGAATTTTTTCCTACAATGATATGATCCACCAAAGGAATACACGTCATCTTCCCGCAAGCATCAATAGCTTCTGTCAATAAGATATCAGCTTCACTGGGTTCTACATTTCCAGAAGGGTGATTATGCACACAGATGATCTTTGCACAGCCACTGGCCAAAGCTTCTTTATAGATTTCTCTTGGATGTACACTTGCTGATGTCATAGAGCCTTTAAACATCGTACGATAACTAACAATCTGGTTATGATGATTCAAAAAGAGTACCAGAAAATGCTCCTGTTTCATAAAACCTATTTGCTGATTCAGCCAGTCCACAATATCCTTGGGACTATTAATACAATGCATCTGTTTGACTTTATCAAAAGCAATGCGTCTGCCAAGTTCAAAAGCTGCCTGTAGCTCCAATGCTTTTGCCTGTGCTATCCCATCAATTTCCATCAAATCATTTAATTGTGCTACATCTAACTCTCCTAAATGTTCCATTTTTGCCAGTACTTCATCAGCGACTTCTAGTGCCGAGCGTGTCTTACTGCCACTTCGTAATAATATTGCCACAAGCTCCCGGTTGTTAAGTGCCTCAATACCATCTTGTAATGCATGTTCTCTGGGACGTTGTTCCTTATTCATATCTTTTACTTTCATTCCGCAATCCTTTCCAGTACCTCCTGGTATTTCTTTTCATCAATCAGTTTTGCCACTTCATTGCTTTCGATATCAGCTGTTTTCTGAATATAATTGATCCCCAGAGATTTTAGTTTATCCTGGCCATTTTTGGTATCATCGATATTGGTAGAAATATAACAGACGATTGCTGTTACATCTTTTTGTTTCCACGTATAGGAAACAATACCCTGGTCTTTTAATTTTTTCTGCATTTTCTTTAAGGTATCCTCTTGTTTATATAAACCTACCTGATTCATATATAATGTCTTATGTAGGATATCCTCATTTTGTGTGGTATAAGAAAACAAAAGATAATAAAATCCAGTAAACAATATAGAGAAAACAAGTGCTGAAATAATAATCATACGTTTCTGATTCATTGTACACCTCCCATATCAATTTATGTAATCGACGCAATGGGCATACCTGATTCGACAAGAAAGGATAAAACACCTCCTCATATATATACATACGTTTTTTTGATGTGAAATTCCTAAAAAATTTTGAATTTTTTTAAATTAATGATAAAATAAAGAAAAAATGGAGGTAAAAGACTCGTGAATATAAAAAAATTATTGGCAATCGCTGGTTTGGTACTGATGCCAGTCACCTTGCAGGGATGTACATCAAACAGTATTACACCAACAGAAACCGTCAAAGAATTCCTGGATGGCTATCATGATCGTGACAATACGAAAATCGCAGCCAACAGTACATGGAAAGATTACGATGCCACTGCCCTTGAACTGCGTGATGAAGATTATATGGAAGATGTTGATCAACAGCTGCAGAAAAAAGTATATGATATGATGCTTGATTTCTCTCATAAGGAAGAAAAAGAAACCATTGATGAGGATAAAGCCAGTGTAGAAGTTACACTGACCATGTATGATTTTTCAGCCGTTATAGATAAAGGTATGAAGGAAGCTGCCAAAAAAGCTGATGAATTAAGTAAAAAAAGTGATGTAGATGATAAAGAAATTCAGAAACAGATCTTAACTGTTTTATTTGACAATATGGCAAAAGCTTCCAAAGATAAAACAATTCATGTCACTGTTGACTTAGTAAAAGAGCATGGCGATTGGAAGGTAAGTGACAACAATACTGCATTAACGGATGCCTTGCTGCAAAATACACAATCTATCCAAAATATAGCAAAATAAATGTGCGAAATTAATTGTTTTCGCACATTTTTTTCTTATTCAAATTTTCCAACTTCTTCTGCACTTCTTGCATGACTTACACGTTTGACTTCTACACCCTGCTGTTCACACATGGCAAGAAACGCTTTGCTTAAACCTTTATCCACATGATGAAAACGATAATCAATGCTGGCATCATCTTCTACATAGATATGATTTTTCGCTAACAACGTTGCCATTTTGTGATATGTATGATCCATCTTAAAAGGGCATTTCACATTCATCAGCTTGATATTATCAAAACCGGCAATACCATCGAATAGATGGGATGTCAGCATCGCATTCATCATTTCATAATAACGACGATACAAATAACCTGCGTTATATTTATCCCACATCATTTCACGAGAATGCTTTGGCCAGTCAAAGGCGATATTATCAAGAAAATGAATGCGTCCAATAAACACATCATAATCAAACGCTTCTTTAATACCAGCAATATAGCTTTCATGCTGTGTGAAGTAACATGCTTCTAATCCAAATTTTACATCAATGGGAAATTCTTTTTTTCGCATTTCTGTGATAAAATCCTGATACTCTTTTAATGAAGCTGTATTCACCTTTTGAAACCATGTCTTTTGATAAGGATATGTTGCACATACCTCACGATACATAGATTTCAATTCACGAAATTTATAAGTAGGCTCTAAAATCACGATTCCATCCAGTCCTTTAGAAACTGCCACATCAATATATGCTTTTAATGCTTTATAAGTAAATGGCTGTGGAAGCGCCACATGTGCATCTATCATGTTCATAACCTCTTAATATTTCAATTTCTTGATTCTGCCAAAACCAATCGTACCAGGTCCTGTATGGGACATGATAACTGCTTTGAACACATGCTGTTCCACAGGCTGTCCAGTTGCTTCTTCCAGCATTTCCTTTAATTCATCACTCATGGAACGATTATAGGCATCAATGATCATCCAGTCATATTCTTCAGGATTAATGCCCTCTGTAACGACACGAATACCTTCTTTATATGCTTTCTTCAGCGTACGTACTTTATCAACCAAATCAATTGCGCCATGATCTACTTTCAAAAGTGGCTGAATCTTCAACAAGCCTGCCAAAGCAGCTGCTGCTGGGGATATTCTTCCACCATTTTTTAAAGCAGTCAAGGTTTCTGGAATCAGAATCGCAAACATATTGGTTTCTTCCTCCAGTTTCTTTTTCACGGTTGCACAATCATAGCCTTTTTCAAACATAGCTCTTGCTGCCAGTAATTGTTTTACGATTGGATAGCAAGCATATTCACTATCCACAACAGTTACACGTCCATTGTATTGTTTCGCAAGTCCAATCGCTACATGACATGTACCAGATAAAGCTTTGCTTAATGGCAGATAAAAAACCTCATCATAAGTTTCCAACAGATGATCCCAGGTTTTCACAATATCGCCAATGACCGGCTGTGCAGTTTTTACTTGTTCTTCTTTATTTAATGCTTCAATGATATCCTGATCAAATATCGTTTCTTCTTCAATATATTCTTTTCCATTAATCGTAATCGGCATACGAATGACATGGATATCTAGTTCTTCTGCCTCTTGTTTTGTGATATCTGCGCTAGAATCACATAGTAAAGCGATGTTTTTCATATAATCACTCCTTGCTAGAAATTATAACAATTTTTCATCATAAATACAACCAAGTAAATGATGAACTTCCATTCATTTATGCGGTTTTTAAACGCGTAGTGACTTTCCTGCTCATCTCATGCATAAAAACAAAAAAACGTCTGTATATAGACGTTTGATTTTCTATGGCGGAGCGCATGAGATTCGAACTCACGGTAGCTTTCACTACGCCACCTTTCCAAGATGGTGCCTTAAACCGCTCGGCCAACGCTCCAAAATTACTTTATTCAAGTCACTTCTATAATTTTACAGATTTTAAAGCAATTGTCAATCTCTTTTTATATATTTCTTATCAAGAACCAATAAGAATTGTTTTTATACAATCTATAATGAAATTTCATTTATATATGTTTCTTCAATTCCTTATCTTAGCAAATTTCTATAATCAAAAAAATTAAAACTGTTTGATTGCAGTATTCATATTTTCCAAATTTTTAGTTTGCAAAATCGTATAAGTGATCATTTATCTTCATTCGCTGAAAGTTCTTTTTAAATCTTTGTAATCTGGATATATAACTGCCTATTCAATAATAACTTTTCATAATTTGTGTTGTATAAATATATATATCAGTTTACCAATTAAAACAAAAACTTTTAATTGATTAAAAAAAAATCAAATAAAAAAATAAAAAAATTTCAAAAAAGGGGTTTACAAAACGATGGGGATAGGTTATAATATGACTCGCTTACAACACATGGCGGATGTGGTGAAGTGGTTAACACAGCGGGTTGTGGTCCCGTCATGCGTGGGTTCGATCCCCATCGTCCGCCCCATATAAAAGTAAGCAACTGGCGAAGCCAGTTTTTTTTGTATATAGAAGATATATTTATAAAATATTCAAAAAGTTTTTGTTTTTTTTCATATCCATTAAATTCCTTTGTAAGATTAACTTGTGAAAGAATGTATTTTTACATTACTTTCTTGATGATTCGTGATAAAATATACATATATACAAAGGAGGAATCACACATGAATAATCTTGGTGATGAAATGAAGAAAATCATTCTTGCAGGTATCGGCGCTGCGGCAACAACGGCTGAAAAAAGCAAAGAGGTTGTTGATCAGCTGGTAAAGAAAGGTGAAATCACGGTTGAACAAGGCAAAGTCTTAAATGAAGAATTGAAACACAACATCAAAGAAAAGCTGAGAACACCGGCAAATGCTGATGAAATCAGCCGTGATTTAGAAAAAGTAAGCAAGGATGACCTTGCGAAACTGAAAGCGAAGATTGAAGAATTGGAAAAGGGAATGGATGAAGAAGAACCATCTGCTCCTGGCCAGGATGGCGAATAATCAAAACAGCACCCTGAGCAGTAAAAAACGGCTTGCCCAAATCATTGGTATTTTAAAAAAACATCATTTAACACGGGGCATTGATCCTGTAAAGTTTAGAGAAATATTAGAAGATCTGGGACCGACGTTTGTAAAGATTGGTCAGATCATGTCCAGTAGACAGGATATGTTCAGTGAACGTTATTGTAAGGAATTAGTCAAATTGCGCGATAATGTTGCCCCTATGCCCTTCTCTGTTGTTGAACAGGTGATAGAGGCAGAATATGGGGTAAGTCGTGCTGAGATATTTCCACAGATGGATCCAAAGCCGCTTGGGAGTGCTTCTATCGCACAAGTACATAAAGCAACATTAAAAGATGGCAGATCCATTGTCGCAAAAATACAGCGTCCTCATATCTATCAGATGATGGAACGTGATATCTCTTTGGTACGTCGTGCTGTAAAGATATTGCGTTTGAATGAAGTGCTGGGCAGTGTTGTTGACTTAAATATCGTATTGGATGAATTCTGGTATACCGCAAAACAGGAAATGGATTTCTTAAATGAAGCGCATTTTGCGATGAGGTTTGCGGATTTAAATGACAGCATTACATATATTGGATATCCTCAGATAGAAACTGATTATAGTACCAGCAAGGTACTCGTTATGGAGTATATTGATGGATATCAGATTGATAACTTTGAAGCATTAAAAGATAATGGATATGATTGTAAAGAAATAGCTGAAAAACTGGCAGAAAATTATATCAAGCAAATCGTAGATGATGGATTCTTCCATGCGGATCCACATATTGGCAATATTCGTATCCGTGATGGACAGATCGTATGGATTGATTTTGGTATGATGGGTACTTTGACAAGACAGGATAAGGACCTGATGAAAAAAGCCGTGATTGCGATTGCCAGCAGCAATGCACAGAAACTAGTGGATGTTATCTTGGTATTGGGTGTTCATGATGATCGCATTGATTATACTGGTCTGTATTGTGATATTGAAACCTTTATGAATAAATATATCAATCTGGATCTAAAGGATATCAATCTTGGATTTGCGATTCAGGAGGTATTTACCATTGCACATAAGCATCGTATTTCCATGCCAAAAGGCATCAGTATGCTGGCAAGAGGTCTAGTCACAATTGAAAGCACGATGACAGTATTAGATCCTGATATCAATATTATTACCATTGCCGCAAACCATGTCAGTGAGAATAAACTGAAACATATGGACTTAAAGAAAGAATTCGCTTCCACCAGTCAAAAGATTTTGGAAGCTGGAAACAATGGTATACAGATTCCTGTGCATTTGAATGAATTGATTCAGATGTGTTTAAAGGGCAGAATGAAAATCAATCTGGAGGTTATGGATTCTACAGTCCCTTTAAATACCATCAATCATATGGTGAATAAATTAACCGTAGGAATTGTATCAGCTGGTTTATTAATGGCCAGTTCCCTGTTATGTACAACAGAGATGACACCAAAGGTATTTGGCATTCCTGCCATCGGCTTTATCGGTTATGTGACTGCTTTATGTTTAGGATTCTGGTTATTGTTCAGTGTTATTAAAGAACATCACAAAAGAAAACGTTAAAAAACGGATGAAATTTTTCATCCGTTTTATTTTACAACCGTTTTTAACACCTGTCCGATAGGATCATGTATGACAATGTCTGCCTGAGAATCCACTGATGTAGCTTCTTTATTGATCAAAACCAAATGTTTTCCATGAAAATACTGGAGTAATCCTGCCGCAGGATATACGACAAGGCTGGTTCCTCCAACAATCATGGTATCTGCCTGTTCAATATAAGATACAGCTTTTTCCATGACATCCATATCTAAACTTTCTCCATATAAAACAACTTCCGGTTTGATGATACCGCCACAAACAGGACATACTGGCACACCATCTTTTTGAGATAAGATATCTTCCAAGGTATAAAATTTATGACAATCCACACAGCGATTGCGATGGATACTGCCATGTAGCTCCAGCACTTCTTTACTTCCTGCTTTTTGATGTAAACCATCAATGTTTTGCGTGATAACGGCTTTTAGTTTCCCTTGCGCCTCCAGTTTTGCCAATGCGATATGCGCAGGATTTGGCATAGCTTTTTCATACACCATCTCATGGAAATAAAAGTCATAGAATTCTTTGGTATGGCGTATAAAGAAGTCGTGTGAAATCATTGTTTCGGCACGATAAGGATAGGTTTTCTTACTATAAATCCCACTTTGTGAACGAAAATCAGGAATATTGCTTTCTGTACTGACACCTGCGCCTCCAAAAAATACGATATGATTGCTTTCTTCAATTACTTTTTTTAATTCTTCATACATTTAGATCAGTCCTTTCTGATTATGATTGTACTACCATTTCGTGTTTTTTCAACCTCGATTCCACCTGGAATATTTTCTTTTAATACTTCCACGTGGGAAATGATTCCAATTTTCCCTTTTTGTTTACTCATTTTTTCAAGTATGGATAATGCATCCGCAATACTATGTTCATCTAATGTGCCAAAGCCTTCATCAATAAACATACAATCAAAGCTGATTCCTCCATTTCTTGCCTGTACACTCATAGATAAGGCAAGAGATAATGCCAGGGATACTAAAAACTTTTCTCCTCCTGATAAGGAAACAACATTACGCATGGAACAGGAATAGGCATCATATATTGAAAATTCAAGTCCTGCTTTACGAGTTTTCCCACTGGCATGTTCGCTTCGATAGATTTGATATCTACCATGATGTACACCAGCTAACAACTGATTGGCATTTGCGGTGATGTTGGAAAGCATGATTCCCAATACATAACGTTCAATACCAACGCTGTTATCTCCCCGCATTGCCCTTGAAAAATGCAGAAGTTTCTGATAACTTGGCTGTAGTTTTTCATATTCCTCACTCATGCTGGCGCCCTGTTTTTGGATATCCTTTAAAAGCTCGATCCGGCTTTTTACATCTGCCATCATTTGCATATGTGCTTTTCTTTCCTGTTGAAGCCTGATCATATCCTGATTCAGCATCTGTAGATCTTCTATTTTTTTATTTTTTAACTGCAGAGTTACTTCTTCCATGCGGGATGCTGTTTTAATCATCATTGTCTGATATTCTTCTATTTGTTTTTCATCTTTTTTTATTTGTGCGGCATCTGGCTGATGTAGTAAAACTTCTTCCTTCATATCCTCTGTGCAATGGGCAAGGTATGCCATATGTGCTTCTTTTTCCATATCTTGTGCCCGTATGATCTCTGTTTTGGCTGTTTCCAGTTTGCCCTGTGCTTCTTTGTGTTTTAGTAAAATGTTTTCAATTTCTTTTTGCTGCTGTTGTTGTTTTTGATAAATTGTCAAAAGCTTCTGTTTTAAGTTTTTTTCTTCATTTTGTAATTTTTCAATAGTATCAAGTGATGCGTAGGCAGAAAATTTTGTTTGATAGCTAGTTTTTTGTTGTGCATATTGATGGATGTAATGATCATAATCTGTGCTTATTTTTATCCATTGCTTTTCTAGTTCTGACTGTTTTTGTTTCTCCTGTTCTAATGTTTCTTTCAGGCTTTTTAATGCCATCACATCTACATATTGATTCGTCATCATTTTTTCATAGGGATGATGTAGTGACCCACATACAGGACATGGTTTTTGATCCTGCAACGTTTCTCTTAACTGCATTGCCGTATCATTCAAATAGGCCTGATACATAGTTTCATGTTGCTCCTCAATAGCTTTTAACTGTAAGCTGTGTGCTTCCATGCGCTGCTTGATTTCTTTTTGTTTATTCTGATATAGATTTTTCTGCTTTTGCAACTGCTGCAATTCTAAAAATGCCTCTTTACAGTTTTGAAGAGATGTCGCTTCATTCTGCAGGTTTTGATAAATGATCATACCTTTTTCATTATCCTTGCGCATATCTTCTAAGTGACGCATTTTTTCCTGCATGATCTTCCACTGCTGTTGTGCCTTTTGTAAGTCTGCCTGTCGTTTTAGATGTTCCATCTGACTTTTCTTGTAACTGTGAAAATAAGGCAGAATCATTTCTACCTGATGATATTCTTCTATACGCTGTTTTATTTTTTCAATAATTTGTTTCTGTTGGTGCAGCTGGCCTTGTTTCTTTAATAATGTTTGTTGCTCCACAACCAGATCATGAAGCATTTTTTGTTCATTTAGGATATCCTGAAGTTTTGTAAGATCATGTTCTAAAATCAAAGATTTTTCTTCCATCTTTTGAAGAACTGCTTCTTTTTCCTGTATTTGACATAAGACATCTTCTTGATCTTTTACCATGGCGCCCTGATACAATGCATCCATGCGCTGTTTTTTTTCATCCATCTGCTTTTTCATCAGGTTGGCTTTATCACTTAGATAAATCGTAATATTTTCCCACTTGTCCATTTGAAACAGGGTACGCAGAATTTCTTGTTTTTCCTCGCTTTTACTCGTCAACAGCTTCTCAAATTTGCCCTGTGGAAGTACCATGACCTGAATAAACTGTTCATGCGTTAATCCGATTAATTCTATAGCTTTTTCTTCGATATTTCTAAGTTTTGGATTTTCAAAGAATGGATAGAATTGATCATCGAGCATCTCTCCTGCATCAACACTTACTTTTATTGTCTTATCTTTATTGCGTTTTTCTTTTACTTCTACTTTTCGCATAAAACGATAATGTTTTCCATGCAAAGCAAATGTAAAATCAATGATGGTAGGTGTATCATCTTTGACAAAGCGTGAACGCATACTCTCTAATTCTTCCCGCTGTCCCCCACTGCTTTTTCCATATAATGCATAGGTCATTGCGTCCAGAATCATGGTTTTTCCACTGCCGGTTTCTCCCCGTATCAAAAACAGATGTGAAAAATTATCAAAATCGATTTCTTGTTTATCTACGTAGGGACCAAAGGCCTGCATCGTGAGTTTTTCAGGTAACATGGCCTACACCTCCTCTACCATCTGACTGGCTTCTAAAAACCAGCCTGTTTCTTCTTCATCTAATACTTCATCATAATAATCCTGAAAGAAATGGGAAACAATATCTAAATCATTCATTTCTTCCATCTCATCCAATGCGATACTGACATTTTGGTTTTGTAAAGCATTCTTGCCACTTAATTGTAATAGTGTTTCCACATGCTCACGGAAATAATCCATCATTTCATACTGTACACTTTGATCTTGAAGTTCTATTTTGTAATAAGCATTGGTATCTAGGCCTTCTTGTATAATTTTTTGTATCTGATCAAAATTGCCTTGTAGGCTGATTAGGGGATGAAGTGGATGGATTGTTATTTCTTCTACCTCATCTGTTTCACTATCATAAATCAAGACAGCTTTTTTATATTGGGCTTCTGAGAAAGAATAAGCTAAGGGAGAGCCACTATAGTAAACATGGTGGTGTAGCTTTTGTTTACGATGTAAATGTCCAAGTGCTGTATACTGCATATCTGAAAAAACATCTGCCGATACCAAATCAGAACCGCCGACATTCGCAAAACGATCACTTTCACTGACGCTTGCATTCGCACAAAAAGTATGCGCAATCGCGATATGGGTGGATATATTTACCGTCTTTTGTTTAGCTCTTTCCAATATCATCGCAAAAGCTTCATCTAGATTTTTTACCTTTGCCTGATAAACATTGCGCATAGTTTCTAAATGAAAAAAAGGTATAGGATAAAATGCACAGTTTTGTATGATCAATGGTTCTACTTCCTGGTCCATGCGCCCATATATATGCAATCCCATAGGCTTTACCAGATCTTTTAATGATGATAAACGCTCTCCGGAATCATGATTTCCCGCAATCACAATAACTTCTTTTTTCATTTCCAGACATAAACAGCTCATCATTTGATCATACAAACGGATTGCCTCTTTATTCGCAAGGGCAGTATCATAGATATCTCCTGCGATTATGATAACATCTACCTGTTTTTCTTTGATGATGGCTTGTAATTGTTGAAAAAAGTATTTTTGATCTTCTAATAAAGACATTCGATGTAAATCAATGCCCAAATGCCAGTCTGCTGTATGTAGTATACGCATATATATCTCCTCTCCAGATAGAAAAAGCAGATTTTTATCTGCTTTCTACTCGCTCTTTGAAAAATCTGCTGTAAAATCTTTGTTTAATTCAATGTCCGCAAAATACCAGCGAATGGTAAACGGTGTGATTGTTTGTGACTGATCCCATGTAAACGTATATTCCTGTGTCACGATAACATATTTATCATTGACTCTGGTATCCGTCTTTGTGACTTTGTAATTCATAGTGATATCGCTATAAATCAAAATTCGTGGTTCTTTTACTTCATTGTTTTTTCCATATTTATAAGACAATGTCAGTTTTGCTTCTCCTGGTTTTACATCTTTGATCGTCTGTGTCACATCTAGTACCAATGGCAATTTCACTGTTGTTGTTTTCTCAAGTGTTTTCCCATTAGATAAGACTGCCTTGATTTTAAATGTATTAGATCCTGGTAATATCTGATAAATACTGGCATTGATCCGATAACTGGAATAATCACTTACATCTAACAATTCTGATTCTTTATTGTCCATGGGATCTACATAATATAAGAAGATGCTATCCACAGTACTGTCTGCTTTATTCAATGTCCAGTTAAAAAAGATTTCACCACTGTTTCTTTCATATTCCCCACTGAAATATGTAAATTCAGTTACTTCTTTTTCTGCAGGCTCTTCCCCTGTATCCGGATCTTTATGTTCAATCTGAAATACTTCCTGATTAGCTAAAATCGTATATACTTTATAACCGCCAAGTCCTAAAGCGATACTTAAAAAGACAACACATAGAATCACAAAGAATAAATTTCTCTTTATAAACTCCACTCATCATCGCCTTCTTTCTATCTTTTTTATTATACTGTTTTCCCAAACAAAATACCACTGTATCCATGCATATGCTTACATATAGTATATGTTGTTTTTATTTTATAATAGATTGTTGTATTTTACAATAGTAAATTTCCTTTTATAAAAAAGAAAAGACGGGAAGCTCACCCGTCTACTTCAAATAATCTAAGGTATAATCCACAAATAAATTGCATGAAATCAATAATGCATCTTCATCTATATCAAATAATCCATGATGAAGCGCAACACATGTATTGGGATATGCTTTATTTCTGGAGCCGATAAATGCATAGACTCCTTTTACTTTTGCCAGATAATCCGCAAAATCATCTGCCTGCAGCATTTTTGTCTGATTATGGATCACATGCGATGGACCAACAATGGCTTCTGCGATTTTACTTACCTCATTTGCGATATCTTCATCATTGATAAGCGGTGCTGCATAATCTTTAAATGTTACCGTTGCACTTGCGCCAAATAAAGCTGCTGTCTGTGTGGCAATCGTTTCTACTTTTTGATTGGTAAAGGCTCTTTGTTGTGGTGTAAAGCTGCGGGTTGTACCTTCTAATACGGCATCCTCAGCCACAATGTTATATTGTGTACCAGCACGAAGAACACCTACACCGACCACCGCACTATCTACAGGTGCTGTATTTCTTGATACGATAGTTTGCAGGTTCACAACGATCTGACTGGCAATATATAAAGCATCAATTCCTAACTGTGGTGTAGAAACATGGGCACCTTTGCCTTTTACCTCAATCTTGAAGTAATCACAACTGGCATTCATAGGACCTGGTGTCAAAGATACATCTCCTACATCTAAACTACTACACATATGTGCACCATATACACGATCCACACCCTCTAACAAGCCGGCATCAACAAATTGTCTAGCACCCTGTCCGATTTCTTCTGCCTGTTGGAAAAAGCAGCGAACTTCCCCAGAGAATTCATTTTCTTTTGCTTTTAGTATCTTTGCCACAGTTAATAAAACGGCAGTATGGGCATCATGACCACAGGCATGGGCACATCCTTCATTAACAGAACGATAATCCTCATCTTTTAAATCATCCATTGCCAAAGCATCTATATCACAACGAAGCGCAATGACATGTCCCATACCTTTTTTACCCTTGATACATGCATATACGCCACTTTCCCCGATTCTTTGATGCTTGATTCCACAGTCATCTAATTCCTGTTCAATTTTTTCAGCTGTATGAAATTCTTTTAAACTAGGCTCGGGATGTGCATGAAAATAACGTCGTAATGCAATTAAATGCTCTTTTTCATCTAATACATAGGGTTTGATATTCATAAAGCATTACCATGCGCAGATAAATGCACCCTTATATGTATCATCAATGGTTTTCTTTGCTTCTGCACTGTGATATGCATCCACAACTTTCTTATATACTTCATTGTCTTTATCTTTTGTTCTTGCGACAATAACATTTACGATATCCCCAGCAGTTTCCAAGTTCACATCTTCAATATAAATAGAATCATCTTTTGGATTTAAACCAGCTGTAATGGCATTTCCACCATTGATAACTGCAGCATCCATATCTGGCAATAATTTTGCTAAGGTTGCACTTTCTGCTTCTTTGATTTCAATTTTCTTATTGTATTTTGTGATATCTGCTTTGGATGGTACATCTTTTTTCGCTGGATCACATTCGATCAGTCCGGCTTTTTCTAATAGTTTCAATGCACGGCCGCCATTGATTTGATCACTTGGAATACCAATCACAGCACCATCTTTGATATCTTCAATTTTTGATACTTTATCTTTATTGTTGTAGATGGCAAGAGGTGCCACAATGGTATCACCAATTGCTTCGATATCATATTTAAAATCTTCAACGCTCTTTGCTAGATATGATTTTGTCTGGAAAGCATTCAAATCGATTTCACCATCATTCAACGCTCTGTTAGGTGCAGCATAATCAGTGAATTTCTTTAATTCTACTTTGATATTGTCCTTCTCCAATAATTTGTTTACCGTATCCCATTGCGCATTGTATTCCCCTACAACACCAACTTTTACAGTCGTAACATCTTTACTGTCATTTCCTCCACATCCTGCTAAACCTACAAGTAATGTGAAACTTAATACTGCTGTCAATAACTTTTTCATAATTTATTCTCTCCTTTTTTATTTATTAATGACTTGTTTTTTTGATAATCAGATTACCAATCAGCTGAATTACACTGATCAATACTAGAATAATTAAGATGGTACACCAGATCATATCGGTATAGTTCATCTGATATCCATAACGAATTGCGAAATCACCTAATCCACCTGCACCGATGGCTCCGGCCATTGCGGTTAACCCAATCAAATTGATAACGGTAATCATGGTAACACGGGCAATACTTGGAATACTTTCACGTAAATATACACGTGTAATGATTTCAAATGGTGTAGCCCCCATTGCCTGACTTGCTTCAATTAAACCGGTGTCTACTTCTGATATTGCCGTTTCAATCTGTCTGGAAAAGAATGGCACAGTACCAGCAATCAGGGCAACATAAGCACCCTGTACACCTGAACCAGTCCCTACAATTGCACGGGATACAGGAATCAATAATACCATCAGAATCAAGAATGGCACTGAACGAATCACATTAATCAGTTTATCCAAAATATTGTAAATTACTTTATTTCTTAAAATACCACCAGGTCTTGTGACGATTAAAATCACACCAAAGATGATACCAAAGATAAAACTGATGATACCGGATACAAATACCATCTGCAAGGTTTCTATGGTACATTTCCATAATTCCTCGCCTAAAAGCTCTAAATTAGGAGCTAAGGTATATAGAAAATCTAACATTCTTTCAACACCTCCACTTCAATGCCACAAGCTACAATGTATTCCTGTGCTTGTTCAATATCTGCTTTATCTCCGCTTAAGATAATGGCAAGTTTTCCCAATGGCGAATGTTTTAAGACCTCTACATTGCCAAAGATGATACTTGCGTCCACATGAAACTTACGGGATATCGCAGAAATCAAAGGCTCTTTTGTTTCTACATTGGCATATGTCAACATTAACATTTTTTCACCAGGTTTCAGCTTAGTGATTTCACTGTCTGCCTCAATCAGTTCATAGATTTTATTAACGTTGCTTGCGGTTTCGATAAAATTCTTTGTAATTGGTGCTTGTGGATGAGCAAAGATTTCCAGAATATCTCCCATTTCTTTTACTTCTCCATTTTCCATTACCGCAACACGATCACAGATATCTTTAATGACACCCATCTCATGGGTAATCAATACGATTGTAATTCCCAGCTTTTCATTTACCTGTTTTAATAGTTTTAAAATTGCCTGCGTTGTTTGTGGGTCCAGTGCACTGGTCGCTTCATCACACAACAAGACGTCAGGATCATTGGCAAGTGCTCTTGCGATTGCGACACGCTGCTTCTGTCCACCGCTTAATTGTGAAGGATATGCATCCTTTTTTTCTTTCAAATCGACAAGCTCCAATAAAGATAGAATTTTCTTATCTAATTCTTCTTTTGACAACTTGCTGTGTTTTAATGGAAACGCCACGTTTTGATATACTGTACGTGAACGCATCAGATTGAAATGCTGAAAAATCATACCAATCTTCTTTCTTACTTCACGTAATGCTTTCGCATCCAAGCGCATCAAATCCTGCCCATTGACGATGACACTTCCTTCACTTGGTCGTTCCAATAGATTGATACAGCGAACAAGCGTTGATTTACCAGCTCCACTAAATCCGATGATACCAAAGATTTCACCATCCTGAATATCCAGATTTACATTTTTTACCGCATGGACATCATTTCCATTTACCGTAAATGTTTTACTGATGTTTTGTAATTTAATCATCCTTTAACCTCCTATCACATAAAAAAGCTTCCATCCTCATAGGACGAAAGCTGCATTCGTGTTACCACCTATCTTCATCACAACTTCACAGTTATGATCTCATCAAGTACGTCTGTTTACCAGATTATACTCTATCGCTTTAACGGGCGAACACGTCGTAATCTAAAGCTGGCTCTCGACTACGCGACTCCAAGACCATTTTCAGCAGGCAGTTTCTTCTTTCTCTTTCACCATACGAGAACTCTCTGTATAAGTCTTCCCTGTTTACTCTTCTTTTCAACGTCATTTTGTATCTACAAAAAAGATTACTTGATTTTTTTGTTTTTGTCAACCGTTTTGTTCATTTTCATGTAGCAGGAATACACTTTCCTTACAATCAAGCATAAATCCACAACTTTTCAGATGTTTTCTTATGTAAATATTATGTTCATCAATATCCGCAATCAATGTATGTATTTGTGCCAGATACGCCATATGTATTGCTTTTTTCAATAATAATTCACCATAATGATGTCCCTGATAAACAGGATCAACACCAATATAATAAATTCCTCCAATATCTTCTAAAAGTCTGTTTACGCAAACAAAACCAATAGGTTTCTCTTTTATCACAAGCACCTGAAACAAATCCTTCTCCTGCCGCATTTCCTCATACAACTGCTTTGCGCCATCTTGCCTGTGCCCTTTTAAAATCAATCGATCATATGTTGTTTCATTCACACGTTGAATGATTGAGATAATTTCTTCCTTTTGAAGCTTATCTGCTTTTTGAAATAAATGATCATCTGATTCCTGTAAATGGCATGTTACGGTATAACTCTCTCTTTTGATTTCTGTTTGAAAATACTTTCTTAACGTAGTATAAATTTTCTGATAATTCTTTTTATCTCCATATAAATCTATTCTCCAGTTTATCGTGGTATCCAAATGTGATAAAACAGTTTTCATAAACTGATCTGTTTCATCTTGAGAAATATCTTCAATTGTGAAATAGCCAAGATACTTCATTTGTGGAAACACCACGATTCTACAAACACAGCGTTTATTTTTTATCGCGATATAACAGTTTTCTAATGGTAATCCTTCTTCTAAATTTTGCGCAAGCGACTTGTTTTGCTGGATGCTTGATGAAGGCATCTGAATCATGACCTTCATCCATTCTTTGTTGCATTTCATTATGTTCATGTTTTCCTCTCCTTTTATACAATTGAAGTTGCAGATAAAGGAAAAAAAGTATCCCAAAGGATACCCAGCTACTGTTTCTTCATCAGGTGTGCTGTATTTTTCCTTTGTAGTATATTATGATTTTTCATACAGACCACCTGCCTTTCGTTGTGTTTATTTTATCATTTCTTTTGTGTGTTTACAATTAAGAAAGCCCCATTTCAGGTAAGAAATGAGGCTTCTTTTGTTATAATTGCTGAATCCACGCTTTTAATTCTTCATCACTCGCATCTGCATCAAAACGTTTTCCTTCTTTTAATACAGCACCTGGGCAGGATGGTTTTAATTCCTCATTGGTTTTTCCCATCTGACTAGAGCCGGATGTCGCAAATGGAATGATTGTTTTACCTTTTAAATCATACTGTTCTAAAAACGTATTGATAATGGTTGGTGCTACATACCACCAAATAGGAAATCCTATATAAATCATATCGTATTGATCTATATTTTCTACCTTATTTGCAATTGCTGGACGATAAGTCTTATCTTTCATCTCAATAGAAGAGCGGCTATTATGGTCCATCCAATCCAGATCTTTTGATGTATATGGAACTTCTGGTATGATTTCATGTACATCTGCATCTGTCAAAGAGGCCAATCTTTTAGCTAATTTTGCAGTAACTCCACTTGCGGAAAAATATGCTACCAAAGTATGACTCATAACAAACACCTCCTCTTATAGATATGTTACTGTTTCAGATAATGCTTTTCTTAGTTCATGATTGGCAAGAGGTTTTGTGCCTTCACTGGCATACCCTAGATCTAAGATCATCAACACTTCTTCATTATCTGGAAGTGCAAATTCTTTTGCGACAATTTCCGGGTCAAAAAAGTTAACCCAGCAGCTATCTACACCAACTGAGTGTGCTGCCAGCATCATATGAGTTGCCACAATTGTCGCATCCTCAATACCGGAATCACGTTTTTCGCCAGGATATGTAAAGACATGATGCTTATCAAATGCCACAATGATCACGGTGGCTGCCCCATATCGACATGGTGTAACCTTGTCAATTTTGTTTAATCCTTCTTGAGATTGAACAACATAAATACGCTGCTCCTGAAGATTTTTAGCAGTTGGTGCTAATCTTCCAGCTTCTAAAATGATATCCAATTGCTTTTGATCCACTAATGTACCATCAAAGCTTTTACATGCATAACGCTTTTTCACAACTTCTTGAAATTCCATAATGATGCCTCCTTTATATACCTCTATTCTAATACTGCCAATTCAAAATGTCTAATGCCTATCCAGCATGATTTGATATACGTAGCATGTATAGATATCAATCAATTTCTTCAAAATAGAACATATCCTCAAACTTTTGATCTAAGGCAATACATAAGATCAACGCAAGCTTTGCGGTTGGATGAAATAAACCAGTTTCAATCGATGAGATCGTTTGGCGAGATACGCCGACCATCTCTGCTAATTCTCCCTGTGATAACTTTTTTTCTTTACGAGCTTCTCTGATATGATTTTTAAACATTAACTTTTCATTCATAATGACATCCCTAAATAGTTCCCATAAACAATTTAAAAATAAATATAGCTGCCCCAAATCCAAAAAATAAAGCACCAATTAAATTTGCGATTTTTCGTGTGTAATAATAACTTGTGACTTGATAAATACATAATCCTAAAATACTTGGTCCAAACAGAAAATGAGCCTGTTTCGCATCTTCAAAAAATAATATCCGGTATAAATAAAATACACAAACCAAAACTTGTATCGCGATAAATCCATTCGCATAACTTTGGCGTTCCACAAACAATTTTCCCTCATCACGTTTCTTATTTTCTTCTCTGCTTAAAGCTAAAATTTTATCTTTTTCCATAGGTCATGCCTCCCAGTTTCTTCACTTACAATATAGCGGTAAAATTATTAATTGTCAATAAAACTTGTCATTTTTTGCAAACAAAACTTTACATTTTAAAAAGCAGCTTGCAATTCATGGAAAACATGGGATAATTCTTACAAGAAAGGGGAATTTCTATGGCATTTATTTCTTTATTTTTGATTTTACCAATGCTTGGCATCGTTTTTACTTTAGAAGTGTTAAAATTATTGGTGCCAATTTATATCGGTTGGGCTGTTTTTATGATCATTGTGGCCATTGTTGTATATGTATTATTGAAACGTAAGCATATGTTTGATCGATATCATGAAGGATGGAAGAAAACCGCAATGACTATTTTAAAATATTTTATTATATTAGATGGTTTATTTTATCTATTCACTATCTTTGCGGCCATTTATTTTCTTTGCGTATTTCCATAAAAAATGAAAGCGGATATTCTCTGCTTTCATTTTATTTTATATTTTAATTTATATGTTTTACCTTCACTTTCATCATCAAAATATTCTGTATATGTCATCATGATCTTCGTAGCACTGTTTGATATAATAAAAATCAGTTTACCGCTTTTTGACTCCTGAGGTTTCAGGGCATATTCATCTGGAAACTGATTTCTGACACCAAAATTATTTTCTGCTTCATAAGGGCCATCCTGATCAAAGGTGATCATAAAATCATCCTTATACATAGTCAATATCTCATTTGTGATATTGGTTACCTTTAGATGCAGTATCAAAAACTGTGCGCCATCATCAACGATAAAATCATCAATTTCTTTACCCGCAAGTTCTATCTGGGTTAATTTACAAGTAAAGAAAATCGTTTGAAATTCATTGATCATCGCCTGATTGGGACAGTAATCATTGGTTAACAGGATATTGTTTCTATTATGTTCATGTTGCAGTATCTCCATTGTTTTTCACCTCTATACCATACTATATGATATCATTGTGAAAAACTGTCGAACTTTGTATCAGACAATCACATTTGGATAAATTCGTACACCTTTTTTAATCACCTGATAAATTTTTTGATCCTGCAGACTGGAAAACATTTCCTCTAAATCTAAGGCGTTTACCAATAACATATCTGCCTGCATTCCTGTATCAATAATACCGACATGTTTTAACCGCAGACGTTTCGCGGGATATTTACATAATGCATTCAATAAGGTGACACAGGATATCTGCTGTTTGATATGATACATCTGCGCACTTAATAAAGGATTTTCACTGTTATAGCCAGCACTTAGACAAAAGTGTTTGCGTTTTTGATTTTGTTTTAATATTGTTTCTAAGTCCATGATGGGATATCCATTTGCCTGTTTTCTTTGCCAGTATATTTCATAAATAAATGATTCACAATACCAGATTGGCTTTGGTTCTTCGATATATAAACTGGTTACACCATGACGCATATAGGAAATCGCTGTTTCCTGCAGGATTCTGGCTTCATCAAATCGATGTAATTTGGGAAGATTCATACAAACATCAATAAATCCAGGCACCATGATATGTCCTGTCGCATCCACAACACGCGTATCTTTATCGATTAAATGGGAATAATCCTTCACACCTACTTCAATAATGAAATCATGATAGATTCCAACATAGGCATTCGATAAAACCACCATATGATGGCCAATTTCTTTACATGTATATAATTTATGTATATGGGTAATCAGTAATGTTGCTTTTTTTCTCACTTGCATTCTCCTAATCGCTTATCTTTATTATAAGACAATTTCACATAGAATGGTATGTTTTTTATGATATAATGAGGTAGAAAGGAGGCATTTTATGTTTGAAAAATTAAAACAATACTTCCAGAAAAATGAAAACCAGACAGTTTCTGAACCTGTCATCATTACAATTCATGGTTATGGACGACGTACAAAACATGAGTTTGATAATTTTAAATTGTGGGGAGAAAAAGATGGTTTCACCATAATTACATTTGATATGTATGATATATTCGATGCATCTGATTGTGATTGGAAAACCTGGCTGCAACGGGCAAAAGATGTAGTCAAAGAATATAAGAAAACAAAACGCCCCATCTATCTGGTTGGCTTTTCCATGGGTGGTGTCATTGCCAGTTATCTAGCGGCGACCTTCCAGGTGGATCGTTTGGTATTAATGGCTCCTGCATTTAGTTATATTAATATGGATTCTGTTGGTGGTGTGATCAGTAAAACAGCCGCCAGTCTTTGGTCAAATGAGAAAAAAGAAGAAATCAAGCTTCCTTCCTCGTTTTATAGTGCCTTCACAGATATTGTGAAGAATCTGAAGAAATATATTACCGATGTAGAATGTCCTGTCTTGATCCTGCATGGAGATGAGGATGAAGTAATTTCTATCAAAAGTTCTTTATGGGCATATGATAAAATACCTCATGATCATAAGAAAATGGTAATCCTACATGAAGGGCATCATCGTTTGTTGATGGATGAAAAAGTCAATTGGGAATGTTATATCCTCATGAAGGCCTTTTTGAAAAAACAGATTTTAGGCGATCAGGAAATAGTGATGGCAAAAGATATCATGGAAGAGCTTTTAGAAAAACAAAGAGCGATGCATATGGATAATGAAAAAGAAATCAGCGAAGAGGAGTCTTCTAACTGATTTCTTTTATTTTATTTATGGGGTGCTATATTTCTTTCATAGAATTTTTCATATACGTTGGTAAAGAAATTGCCTTTGCCAGTTTTGTGATAACGGATAATCAACAAGGTTAATAAGATACCCGCAAGAGTTGCGCACATCACATCTGTAATCGTATCATGTACCCCTTGTGAATAATGATTAATACAATCATTATTAAAGAATACCAGCATGGCATATTCATAAAATTCCCAGATTTCACCAACTGCGATATTGACAGCATTAATAAATACCAGAAATACATGATAATCTGTTTGATCTTTGAATTTGTTGCTTTTTTTCAAAAAGAAATACAAAATGACTGCCAGGGTCGTAATGAACCATCCACTTGAAAAATGCAGTACTTTATCAAATCCGGTATAAGAATACCAGTGGAATCCACTGCCAATCAAAGACGCAAAGTAGGTAAATATCGTAGATACGATATAGATTTCATATACTGGTTGAAAATGAAATATTTTAAATGCTACAGGTACGATCAATGGGGTTAAAATAGCCACAAAGCTCATTCCAACAGCATTCCAATCCTCATTTGTAATGCCTCTATAAAAACTAAATACCAGTGTAATGGCATAAATCAATACACAAATATGGAAGACCCGCTTTAAGAAAGTCTCTTTTTTATCCATGTTTTACATCCTCCAACATTTTCAATTTTAAATCCAGCAGCTTTTTGCTTAAGTCCACATAATAAGTCTGCGGATATTCAAAACGTAAGATTTCATCCCACATACATTGAAATTCTTGTTCACTATATGCACGGATTTCTTCAAGTTTTGGGACATCATATACCAATTGTCCTTCTACAAAAATTGGTTCTAATAAATCTTTCACAATATAGTTGCCTCCTGGAATAGTCTTATTCTTCCAGCTGTTCATCTGATGATAGATCGTTAAGTCTTTTTTGGGATCTATCACTTCTCCATGAAGCGTCATCAAATCACCAATCGCTTTGCCACTTTCTTTATCATAAATACGATATAAGTCTTTAAAGCCTGGATTGGTCACCTTTTCTACATTTTCACTTACCTTGATTTTAGGAATCATTTCTCCATTTTCATACACGGAGCTCATTTTATAAACCCCACCAAATACTGGTGCTGATTTACTACATACTAAATTTTCCCCAACACCCATGCTGTTGATCTGTGCTCCCTGATCGATCAATGATTTAATCAGGTATTCATCTAAAGAATTGGATACGACAATATTACAGTCCTGCATTCCTGCCTCATCCAAAGCTTTACGAATTTTCTTTGATAAATAAGCCATATCACCACTATCAATTCGTACTCCCTGCATACGATAGCCATTAGGTTCTAAATAATCTTTTGCGACACGTATCGCATTGATCAATCCACTGTTTAATGTATCATAGGTATCTAAAAGCACAGTACAGCTGTCTGGATAGGTTTTCGCATACGCTAAAAAAGCTTCATATTCACTGTCAAAAGACTGGACAAAAGAATGTGCCATAGTACCAAGTACCGGCATACCAAACTTTTGACCGGCATAGGTTGTCGCAGTCCCTGCAACACCTCCAATATAAGCAGCACGTGCCCCATAGTTTGCGGAGTCAAAATTATGCGCACGGCGAGCACCAAATTCCATGATAGCCCTGCCTTTTGCGGCTTTTACGATTCTTCTAGCCTTTGTGGCAATCAAAGTCTGATGATTGATACATAATAGCATTGCTGTTTCAATCAATTGTGCATCTATGATTTTCGCTTTTACACGAATCAAAGGTTCATATGGAAATACAGGTGTCCCTTCTTTGATTGCATAAATATCTCCTGTAAAAATAAAGTGACGCAGATAATTTAAAAACGGTTCACTGAACTTATGTAATGAACGAAGATAAGCAATGTCCTCATCTTCAAAATGAAGATTCTGAATATATCCAATCACTTCTTCCAATCCCGCAAATACCGCATAACCGCCTTCATCTGGATTTTTACGATAAAATAAATCAAACGTTACTATACGATCACGATGATCAGAATTAAAATAACACTGACTCATTGTGAGTTCATAAAAGTCCATGACAAGACTTAAGTTGCGTTCATCACGAAAATCAAATTTATAATCTAAACTATTCATGTTTATTTCCCCTCTCTTAAACTTTTCACCATAAGGATTCCATTGGCTTTCATATTTGCGATTGCAAATTCGTTACAGCTATATGCATCATGGATGCCTTCTATATGATATGTATCTATGGTATTCACTGGAATGATGATACGATGATCAACCATATTATGCTCATTGAACCACGCATTTAAACAAAGCGCAAACTGTAAGATACAAATATCACTGCAACATCCCATTATGATGATATCCTGATAAGCATCCAAACGTTTTTCTTCAATAAAAGATTGAAAATCCATACAGGTAAATGTATTGGTACTGTTTTTATGAAATAGTTCATGAATATATGGCTGTAGTTCTTCGACTACTTCACTTTCCCTTGTGCCAATCACACAATGAGATGGAAATGATAGAAACTCTCTTGTTTTTGGTGGATGTGCATCTGCGATAAAGATATTACGGGTATCCAGTGCTTCTAATACCTCTATGATATTCTGCGTGATTTCATTGATTGCCTCATCTGCCAATGCGCCTTCATGGATAAAGCCATTGATCATATCCACAACGAATACGATTGGATCTTTGATATCCATAACATGCATGTCAGATAATTGCTGCATAAACATTTCGCTAACTCTTGCCATAGAAAATCTCCTTTAAAAATTTTTATACTTCTTTATTATAGACTTTTTTTATTTGATTTTAAACAAAAAGTAACGATTTCTCGTTACTCATGCTTTATAGATAGATATATAACCACATTCTTCAGGTAAATCCATTCATATATAAGGCAGCACACCATTTTCTATTCGTTCTAACAACTGTTTGCCATCTATCTTAATCACCTCTTGAACATTTCGCTGCATCAATTGCCAGTACGATCATCAAACATAGTAAGGCATCCTCATCTCTTTCAATATCCAAAACGTAAGTATCGCTGAAGTGAAACAGTTCTTTTGAAGCCTGCATAATAATACGTGTATCATTTAAGACGGTATAATCCCATTCCATAAAATCACCTTCTACACGCCAATCGTTACATGTCAGATGAAATTTTGGACGAAAGAATGTAAATTCTTTTTCAATCTTTCCAATCTCTATACCATGATCATATAGGATGAATTTTGGTAAAAGTGTCAATACTTCTTCTTTTACTTCTCCAATCTGTAAATGCATCTGATCATAGATCAATAATTTATGTCCCCAGGACAGTTTTCCTTCTACCTGAAACAGCGTTTCTCCATTTTCATTATAGATATCATAACTGTCAAACCAGCTAAATATTCTTTGTTTAAATAATAGTTTCATATGCTTCCCTCATTTCTTATTACTTTTTCACGATATCACATTATAAAAGAAATGAAAAGAACTGAAATAAAAATACTGCTACGCCATAAGGAATGATGATCATCATCGCAATGGATAATGCCAACATTTTTTTACCATATTCATGATAGAGCGCTTGTAAAGTCATAATGCATGGAATAGATAGTAATACATATACCATAAAACAAAAAGCTCTTAAATTTGCGTATTTATCCTGCCATAGGTTTTTTACAGCGATCACAGCACCCTGATCTTGAGATTTTAATTTTACATTTGGAAAGAACGTATCGTGAATACTGCTTTTGATAGCATGCAGGGTTTCCTCTTTGATGGATTGTATATCTTTTTCTAAATCAATTGGCGCTGGTTTTGCGTCTTTATCTCCTTCTAACACTGTTCCAAAATAGCCAACGATGGTTTCTTTGGCGATGATTCCTCCTGGTAACGATGCCACACATTCCCAACGATTTCCAAATCCTGCCGGTTCAAAAATGGGAGCGGCCGTTTTCGCAAATGTTGCCATATAGCTTTCAGATAAATTACCAGTTGGAAAATAACTGATTCCCCATAAAATTACCATTGCCCATAAGACGATACCAAAGGCTTTTTTTACATAGTTTTTCACTTCTTCTTTGACCTTATGAAATACCACATGAAAATTAGGCATATGATAGTTTGGCAGCTCTAAAACGAATAGTCCATCCTCTTTAAATGCTTCCTGTTTACTTAAAAGAAAGGCCAGAATCAAGGCAATCAGGATGCCAATGCCATATACACTCAATATCATCAAAGAAGCTTTATGTGGAAAGAAAGCAGATGCAAATAATACATAGACTGGAAGTCTGGCACCACAGGACATAAAGGGTACTAAGACAGCGGTTAAACGTTTTTGATGTTCATTATCCAAAGTTCTTGTCGCATAAATGGCTGGTACATTACAGCCAAAGCCTAATAATAATGACACAAAACTTTTTCCACTTAGATGAAAGGTATGCATCATACGGTCTAATAGAAAAGCAATTCTGCTCATATAGCCGCTTTCTTCCAAAATGGATAACACCATATACAGAATTGCCATTAAAGGCACAAAGGTCAATACACCACCTACCCCTGCTAATATACCATCCAGCAAAAGATGTTGAAATGCGATAGGAAACGATAGAATTGCGTGGGCAAGATATTTTTTCAAGATATCATTTATCAAAAAGTCTATGAGTGCATTATATGGTGCACTGAATTGAAAAACAAATAATAAAAGAAACGTAAAGATCACAAAAAAAAGTGGCAGACCAAAATATTTATGCAGCAGGATACGATCTATTTTCCGTGTAAAAGCAAATCGCTTTTGTTCATCTTCTTCTACATAATTCATTAAAGAAGCTATCACATGATACCGGCTTTTTTCTATACGCTCTTTATTCATTCCCTGTGACAGTGCTTTGATAGCTTCCAGATCTATTTGCCATCCCTCCAACTGTTTCCATGCTGTTTCCTCCTGTTTTAAAACCTGTAAGGTAAATACATGACGATGTTGCTCATTCCATGTAACATAGGATGGTAAATGATCATCCAGATAGTTATATACATGCACATAGATTTCTACATCTTCATTAGATAATAATGGATAATAAAATCCATCCTGATGAATCTGTGTACAAATGGCATCCCAAACAAGTTGTTTATCTTTTTTACGAAATGCGCTCACACACAGAATCGGTATCTGTAAACGCTTGGAAATTCTGGTATGGTCGATATGTATGGCACACTTTTCTACTACATCCATAAAGTTAAAAATGATCAGCATGGGAATCTGTAGTTCCCTTAACAACAGCGTTAGATACAGGTTATGAGAAAGATTACTAGCATCCACAACATTCACAATCAGATCAACCTGTTCCTTTTGAAGAAAATCACTGGTAATACGTTCTTCATTTTCTTGTTTATTCAAGCTGTAACAGCCAGGCAAATCAATCAGATGATATAGATTCCCATGGTATTTGATGGTTGCCTCTTTACGCTCTACTGTTACACCAGGCCAGTTGCCGACTTTAAAATCTGCATCACTTAATGCATTGATCCATGCACTTTTTCCAACATTGGGATTTCCTACAAAAGCAATTGTATATTCCTTCATAAACATTTCACCTCAATTCTTTGTGCATCCTGCTTTCTTAAAATCAGATGTGTTCCCTGTACATAAAACAGATAAGGATCTTGAAGGGGCGCTTTTTGTATCAGCCTGATGATTGCACCTTCATAAATACCTAGATAAAATAATCGTTTGGTATCTGCTTCCTCCATATGTACTCTTATAACTTCACATAGCTGCTGTTCCCTCATTTCACTTGCATTCATCTTTATCACCATACATAATATACAATGTAGAAAACATAAAAAAAGTCGCAATATTACGATAGATTCTGGTTATATTTTTCATTATGAATGAATATATTTTCATAAAATATGAAAAAATTAAATTTTTTATTTTCATTTTTGTAATTTGCGTTTATAATATAGGCAGGCTAAAGGAGGAAATTGTATGGCTAAATTAGATTTCGTAAAAGAAGCAGTTCGTAAACGCAACCCAAATGACGCAGAATTCATTCAAGCTGTGGATGAAGTAATGCTTTCTCTTGAGAAAGTTGTTGAAAAACATCCAGAGTATATAGAAAAAGGTGTATTTGAACGAATTATTGAGCCAGAACGACAAATCATCTTCCGTGTTCCATGGGTCGATGATTCTGGAAAGGTACAGGTGAATCGTGCATACCGTGTGGAATTCAATTCCGCAATTGGACCTTATAAAGGTGGACTTCGTTTCCATCCAAGCGTAAACATCAGTATTATCAAATTCTTAGGATTTGAACAGATCTTTAAAAACAGTCTGACTGGACTGCCTATGGGCGGTGGAAAAGGTGGAAGTGACTTTGATCCAAAAGGTAAAAGTGACGCAGAAGTCATGCGTTTCTGCCAGAGTTTCATGACTGAATTATGTAAATATATCGGACCAGATACCGATGTACCTGCTGGAGATATCGGTGTTGGCGGACGTGAAATTGGTTATATGTTTGGACAATACAAACGTATCCGTAATGAATTTACTGGTGTATTAACTGGTAAAGGTTTAAACTGGGGTGGTTCTTTAGCAAGAACACAGGCTACCGGTTATGGCTTATGTTACTTCACAAATGCGATGTTAAAAAACAAAGGCTTATCATTTGAAGGTAAGAACGTGGTTGTTTCAGGTAGTGGCAATGTTGCTATCTATGCCGCAGAAAAAGCTATGACATTAGGCGCAAAAGTTATCGCAATGAGTGATTCTAGTGGATATGTTGTAGATGAAAACGGCATCAACTTAGATGTAATGAAAGAAATCAAAGAAGTAAAACGTGGCAGAATTCATGAATATGCTGAAAAAGTTGAAGGTGCTACTTTCCACGCTAAAGAAAGCATTTGGAATGTACCATGCGATATCGCATTACCTTGTGCTACACAGAATGAATTGAAAAAAGAAGACGCAGAAACATTGGTAAAAAATGGTGTCATCGCTGTATGTGAAGGTGCCAATATGCCGACAACACCAGAAGCCATTGAAGTTTTACAGGCAAACAAGATTTTATATGCCCCAGGTAAAGCAAGCAATGCAGGTGGCGTCGCAACTTCAGGACTTGAAATGTCACAGAACTCAGCACGTTTAAGCTGGACATTTGAAGAAGTTGATGAAAAATTAAAAGGCATTATGGAAAACATCTTTGATACAGTTTCTAAAACTGCTGAAGAATATGGCATGCCAGACAACTATATGGCTGGGGCAAACATTGCTGGATTCATCAAAGTCGCAGATTCTATGATTGATCAGGGTATTGTATAATACACGTAAAGAAAACCGATGAAATTCATCGGTTTTTTCTATGTTCATTCACAAAAAAAGGAGCAGATCACTACTCCAACTTTCGTTTACTCTTCTGTTTCCATATGGCGTTTAATAATAGAACTAATCAAATCAGCAGCCAGTTTTGGATCATCATTACATACAATATACTTGTAATTATCCATCATCTTCATTTCTTTGCTGGCTTTTGCTAAACGCTGCTGTACGATTTCTTCTGGTTCACTTCTTCTACCACGGATACGTTTTTCCAATTCTTCCATGTTTGGTGGTATGATAAAGATCGTTAATGCGTCAGGACATTTCTCACGCACCTGCGTTGCACCCTGTACTTCAATTTCCAGTAAAACATTTTTACCTTCATTACGAAGTTTTTCAACTTCCTCCATAGGCGTACCATAATAGTTACCTACAAATTCTGCCCATTCCAGCAGTTCCCCGTTCTTGATAGCTTCCTCAAACGCTTCTTTCGTTGTAAATATGTAATCAACACCGTCTTTTTCACCAACTCTAGGACTTCTTGTCGTCATAGATATGGAATAAGCCAGTTTCAGTGATTCATCATTCATAAAGTAGCTTCGAATAGTACCTTTTCCAACACCACTTGGGCCACTGATGATGATCAACAATCCTTTCTTCATACGCTCACCTCTCAACATCTTTATAAACATTTTACTAGCTGGAACCATCAATGTCAAACAAGTTTCATAAAGATTTTCATTTTTATGTTATAATAGGAGCATTGAGGTGAGAAAATGGCATTAGATGGTTTATTATTAAGACAGCTGTATCATGAAATCAATACCTGTCTACCTGCAAAGATTTTAAAGATTCAGGCAGTTAGTGATACGGAATTACTTTTTACCCTTCGTACACAACAAGGTAATCAAAAACTGATGATTTCTTTACATAGTGTATATAACCGTATCAATATCACGAAGGAATCTTATACAACGCTGGAAGTTCCGGGTAATTTTGTGATGCTGTTAAGAAAACAGATAGATGGTGGTATTATTCGTTCTATGGAACAAATTGGATTAGATCGTATCCTGCATATGGAAATTGAAGCCAGAAATGAAATGGGCGATATCCATGTAAAACATTTTTATGTAGAGCTCATGGGCAAATATGCCAATGTGGTATTAGTCGATGAGGACATGCGCATTATTGATGCGCTAAAGCGTATTCCGCCTTTTGAAAACAATAGTCGTACCATTCATCCTGGGGCAGCTTATGTATTACCTGCACCCCATGTTGGGAAACAAGATCCCTTTCATCATGAAGCATTTGATCTTGAAGAATCTTTCACAAAACAGTTTCACGGATTTTCTCCATTGTTGAGTAAAGAAATGCAATATCGTATAAAACAAGGTCAATCATTTGATGAAGTCATGCAGGAAATTGCATCATCAAATCAATTATATATCAGTGATGTTGAGGACAATATGTTTTTCCATTGTATTCCTTTGCTTCATTTAGGAGCACATTATCGTGTGTACCCTTTGATGAAAGGTATGGATATTTTATTTTATCATAAAGAAGAAAAAGTGCGGATCAAACAACAAAGCGGAGATTTATTCAAAGCGTGTCGTAAAGAATTAAGAAAAAATGAATCTAAGCTTCCAAAACTGAAGCAAAGTCTAAAAGAAGCACTGGATTGCGATAAATATCGTGAATACGGTGATTTATTATTTGCCTATCAACATACGCTGCAAAAAGAAAAAACGATTGTACTTCCCTCTTTTGAAACCGGTGAAGATGTAAAAATTCCGATTGATATGCGTTTTGATTTAAAAACCAATGCAAATAAATTTTATCAAAAATACCATAAATTTAAACGTGCACAGAGTATTTTAAATGAACAGATCGAACTGTGTGAAAAAGAAATCCGCTACTTTGAAGCTATGGAAGTACAACTGGAGCAAGCTGGTATACAAGATGCCATCGAAATTCGTGAAGAACTGGCAAAACAAGGCTATGTAAAAGCATATAAGAGCCGGATACGTAAAAAGAAGAAACAGGAACTGCCCCATTATGATACATTTCAGTTTGAAGACGTTACATTGTATCTGGGAAAAAACAACCTGCAAAATGAATATGTTACATGGAAGCTTGGAAGAAAGAATGATACATGGTTTCATGCCAAAGATTTACATGGTGCCCATGTGATTATCACAACCCCTGATCCAGATGAACAGTTGATTCGTGATGCTGCCATGCTTGCGGCATGGTATAGCAAAGGACGTTTTTCATCCAGTGTTCCTGTGAATTACTGTTTAGTAAAACAATTGAAAAAAATACCTGGCAGTAAAGGCAGCTTTGTATCTTTAAGTACCTATAAAACTATTTATATCGATCCAGACGCTGCTTATATTCAACAACTGATTGATGAACATATGGTTCATCAGAAATAAGGAGGAGCTTATGGGACTGTTTTCTAAGAAAAAAGCGAAAAAAGAAATACAACCTGCTGTTGAAGAAGTAAAAGATGAAGAATTGGATGCAACTGGATGGCATGCAATTACACAAGCTTTTGAAAAGCTTTATCCAGATCAGAAGGATCCCAGACACTATGGTGTTTTGATTCCATGGCGATTAGGCGGCAATGATCCTTTACAAGGTATCAGTATTTATGAAGCAAGTGATTATTATCACTTTGTAACCTATGGTTTTAGTGAGCTGTATGAAAAAGAATTTGAAAATAAAGAATATAGCGGTTATGGCTTTGAGTTGACCTTAAAACTAAAAAAAGCAGGTTTATCTGATGATGAAGCTGAAATCAAAGGCATCTGTGGTATCCTTCAGGCATTAGCCAGAGAAACCTTTCAACATGGTGATATCTTTCAACCTGAAGAATATATCTATACAGGGCAGAAAACCGGTATGGATGTAAAAGCTGAAAGTAAGATTACAGGCTTTATCACTACCTTAGATGAAGCAGGCGAAATTGATACCCCAAATGGCAAAGTACAATTTGTACAGCTGATTGGTATGCAGGATCAAGAACTTCAAGCAATCGTAGATCATACCTATCGTGTCCATGATCTATTAGAAAAACTGCCAGATACCCTGACAGATTATACAAGAGAAAGTGTTATATAATATAAAAAAAGAGAAGAAATGAACCAATGCCAATAAGTTAAGGGTATTGACAAAAACAAAAATCAGGAATATAGCT